>DATKAG010000081.1:0-3423 GCA_035498355.1 Myxococcales bacterium
CTGGGCGACTCCACCGCGGTGATGGAGCACTCCAAGCAGCTCACCATCAACCCCTTCCAGGGGATCTCGGAGGCGGAGCGCAACGTGCTCGACCCCACCATCCGCGAGGCGCTGAAGAACTTCGCGGTGCTGGACGGGGCCTTCGTCATCCGCGAGGACGGGGTGGTGCTGGCCGCGGGGCGCTACCTCCAGGTGGGCGAAGGCAACGTGGAGCTGCCCCTGGGCCTGGGCGCCCGCCACGCCGCGGCTGCCGCCATCACCGTGGAAACCAGCGCGGTGGCCATCTCCGTCTCCCAGTCCAGCGGCGCCGTCCGGGTCTGGAAAGGGGGCCAGGCGGTGCTCGAGCTGCAGCAAGTCGCTCGACGGTCGTGATACAGGGGCGGGGCCCATGTCCCACCGGTTCCTCGACGCCTGCCGCCGCAAGCCCGTCGATCGCACGCCGATCTGGCTGATGCGGCAGGCCGGCCGCTACCTCCCCGAGTACCGGGCCGTGCGCTCGAAGGTCTCCTTCCTCGGCTTGTGCAAGAGCCCCGACCTGGCGACCGAGGTCACGCTGCAGCCGGTGGACATCCTGGGGGTGGATGCCGCCATCCTCTTCAGCGACATCCTGGTGGTCTGCGAGGCGATGGGGATGCAGCTCATCCTCGACGACCAGGGGCCGCAGTTCCCCGCGCCCCTGCGGGGCCAGGCGGACGTCGACCACCTGCACATCGCCGATCCGGAAGCGGAGCTGGGGTACGTCACCGAGGCCATCCGCCGCATCCTCAAGGGGCTGGGCGGTCGGGTGCCGCTGATCGGCTTCTGCGGCGCTCCCTGGACGCTGGCCGCCTACATGATCGAAGGGAAGACCTCGCGCAGCTTCGAGAAGGCGAAGGCGGCCCTCTTCTCCGACGAGAAGCTGGCGCACGTCCTCCTGGGCAAGATCACCGAGACCCTGATCGCCTACCTCAATGCCCAGCTCGCGGCCGGGGCGCAGGCGCTGCAGATCTTCGACTCCTGGGCCGGAGCGCTGGGGCCGGAAGACTACGCCAGGCTCGGCGCTCCCTACATCGCCCGGGTGATCGGCGGGCTGAAGCGCGACCCCAGGGACCCGCAGCCGGTGATCGTCTTCGGAGTGGAGACGGGCGAGCTTCTCGGACAGCTCGCGGCCACCGGCGCCGACGTGGTGGGCGTGGACTGGCGCGTTCCTCTCGACGAGGCGCGCGGGCGGGTGGGGCCGGCGGTGGCGCTGCAAGGCAACCTCGATCCCGCAACGCTCTTCCTTCCCCTGGCCGAGCAGCAGGCGCGCGTGGCCCGGGTACTGGAGCTGGGGCAGCGCGCGGGCCCAGGGCACATCTTCAACCTCGGGCACGGCGTCCTGGTGGGCACGCCGGTGGACGCGGTGAAGGCGCTGGTGCAGCAGGTGCACGCCTTCACGCCGCCCGGCTGAGCGGGCGAGGCCGCGCCCGGCCGTGGCGTTGCGTCCCGGCCCCCGCTGCACAGCTTTGACGGGCGATGAGCCTGCGCGCTTGCGGAATCCTGGGAGTGGCCCTGGCGGCGGGCGTCAGCCTGGCCGCGCATGGGCAGAAATCCACGGCGATGGTGAACCCGTCGCCGGCGGCGAAGCCCGCGCCGGCTGCTCCATCGCAGCCGCAGGCGACGCCGTCGCAGCCGCAGGGTGCGACGGCCGCGGCGCAATCGCCAGCCAATGCCGCTCCCGCCGCCAACGGCCTGCCCGCGCCGGCTGCCAACGGATTGCCGACGGCGCCCGCCTTCGACGGAGGAATGGCCCCGGCGTTCGACGGCGGGCTGGCCGTACTCGACGCCGGCGTGTCGCCCGCATTCGACGGCGGCACGAACCTCACAATTCCGTCCAGCACCACTCCGGGCCCCCAGTTGCAAGCCACACCGTTTCCCCAGAACCAGGTGAACGGCAACAACCGGCCCGCACCGCAGCCGCAGCAGCAGACGCAGGCAACCGGCCCGAACAGCGGCGTAGCCTCCGTTTCGGGCGGGATCGCGGTTTTTCCGGGGACCGCCGCCGACGCGGGTGACCCCAGCAATGGACTGAACGTCGTCGCCGGGCCGCAGGTGGGCCCGGGACCGCAGGTCGGATCCGGACCGGAGGTGGGCGAAGGCCCGCAGGTGGGCGCGACCGCTTCTGACGGCGGCGTTCGCTGACCGGGAAAGGAGACAGAGGAAGATGAAGACGATGGCAACGGGCATCGCGTTCGCGCTGGTGCTCTGGCCGGCGTTCGCGCAGGCCAAGGAGTCGCAGGCGAAGATGACGGACGCCCGGCTGGTGACCCTCTTGCAGAAGTGCAACCGGGAGGAGATCGAAGCCGGCCAGATGGCGCAGCGGCGGGGCATGAGCGAGGCCGTCCGCAACCTGGGCAAGACGCTGATCGCCGACCATACCCAGGCGGAGAAGGAAGTGGCCGAGGCGGCGAAGAAGGCCAAGGTCGCGGCCAGCGACAGCGCCCTCACCGACCAGGACCGGCAGGAGGAGAAGGTCGGCAAGAACAAGATGGAGCAGATGAAGAAGATGGACGGGGCGGAGTTCGACAAGGCCTTCGCCAGCGAGATGAGCAACGACCACGCGCACATGATCTCCCTGCTCAAGGAGGGCAAGGGCGATCTGCACTCGGACGCGCTGAAGAAGCTGGTCGACGACACGCTGCCCGTGCTCCAGCAGCACAAGGACCTGGCGGACGCCGCCGCCAGCAAGGTGGCGCGCGCCGGAAGCCAGGGGAACCAGGGCCGCTCGCCGCGCTGACGGGTCGCGGCGGAGGGGATCACCTGCTAAACACCGCGGGGTGATCCCCCTTTCGCCCCAGCCGGCGCCCGAGACCGGCGTCCTGCTCCTCAACCTGGGCGGCCCCGATTCGCTGGAGGCGGTCGAGCCCTACCTCGAGAACCTCTTCCGCGATCCCTTCCTCATCCGCATTCCCCTGTTGCGCGGGCCGCTGCGGCGCTGGTTCGCGCGCTGGGTGGCCCGGCGGCGGGCGCCGCACGTGCGTCTGCTCTACTCCGAGATCGGAGGCCGCTCTCCCATCCTTCCCCTCACCGAAGCGCAGGGGCGGAGGCTGGAGGAGGAGCTGGGTCCGGGTTTCCGCTGCTACGTGGCCTTTTCCGCCTGGACCCCGTACATCCGCGAGGCGGTGGAGCGGGCGCGCGCCGACGGGTGCCGCCGGCTGGTGGGGGTCTCGCTCTACCCGCAGTGGTGCTCGGCCACCACGGAGTCGGCCTTCACCGACCTGCGCAGGGCGGTGGCGGGAGCGCTGCCGCTCGCGGAGGTGGACCGCTATCCCGAGGACCCGCTCTACCTCGAGGCCCTCGCCGGCACGGTGGAGGAGGGGCTGCGCCGCTTTCCCGATCCGAAGCGCGTCCACGTGCTCTTCAGCGCGCACGGCGTGCCCTTGAGCCTGATCCGCCGCGGCGACC
>DATKAG010000082.1:0-2326 GCA_035498355.1 Myxococcales bacterium
CGTCGACGTGCAGCGCGCCATCCAGGAAGTGGAAGAGGGGAAGGCGGCGCGGACGCGGTTGCAGTCCGAGCTGCAGGAGAAGCGCGCCGACCTGGACAAGAAGCGCGCCGACCTGGAGAAGATGAAGGCCGACTACGACAAGCAGGCGCCGGTGCTCTCCGAAGACGCCAAGCGGCAGAAGCAGGAGCAGCTGCAGAAGGCCTTCCTCGAGGCGCAGACGGCCGCCGGCAAGATGCAGGAGGAGCTGTCGGGCAAG
Source organism: Myxococcales bacterium (assembly GCA_035498355.1). Taxonomy (GTDB): domain Bacteria; phylum Myxococcota; class Myxococcia; order Myxococcales; family 40CM-4-68-19; genus 40CM-4-68-19. Next base: position 257 of record DATKAG010000082.1, read on the forward strand.
GAGCAGGAGGCGATGCAGAGCATCTCCAAGCGGCTCCTGCAGGTGGTGGCGGAGGTGAGCGACAAGGAGAGCTTCACCTTCGTGCTGGACAAGGCCGCGCTCCTCTACGCGCCTGCCGCTTCCGACGTCACCAACGAGGTGGTGCGCCGCTACAACGAGCGCTTCGGCGCGGGCGGGGAGAAGCCGAAGGCCAAGGCGCCGCCCAAGACGCCGCCCAAGAAGTAGCCCCGTGGCCACGCCGCAGACGCAGCTCTCCCTGCAGGAGCTGGCCCGGCGCATCGGCGCGGAGCTGCGGGGCGGCGGCAGCCAGGTCTGTGGCGTCGCCCCCCTGGAGACGGCCAGCCCTTCCCAGGTGGCCTTCTACGCCAACCCCCGCTACCGCAAGGAGCTGTCCGCGACGCGCGCGGGCGCGGTGATCGTCTCCGACGAGGACGCGGCCCACGTCCCGCCCGAGGCGGCCCGGCTGGTGGCGGCGCAGCCCTACGTCGCCTTCGCCAAGGCCAGCGCGCTCTTCCACGCCGAGCTGGTGGTCGAGCCCGGCATCCAGGCCGGCGCGCTCGCCGACGAGAGCGCGCGGATCCACCCCACCGCGGCCGTTGCCCCGGGCGCCTACGTGGGGCCGGGGGCGAAGATCGGCGCGCGCACCACCTTGCACGCCGGCGCCAAGGTGCTCGACTGCGCGGAGGTGGGCGAGGGCTGCGTGCTCTGGCCCGGCGCGGTGGTGCGGGAGCGCTGCATCCTCGGCGACCGGGTGGTGCTGCAGCCCAACGCGGTGGTGGGCAGCGACGGGTTCGGCTTCGCCTTCGACCTGGAAGGAGACGGGCGCGGCCCCATGCACCGCAAGGTGCCGCAAGCGGGGATCGTGCGCATCGAGGACGACGTGGAGGTGGGCGCCTGCTCCTGCATCGACCGGGCCACCCTGGGCGAGACGGTGATCGGCAGGGGAACGAAGATCGACAACCTGGTGCAGGTGGCCCACAACGTGAAGATGGGGCCGCTCTGCCTGCTGGTGGCGCAGTGCGGGATCAGCGGCTCCACCGAGCTGGGCCAGGGAGTGATCCTCGCCGGGCAGGTGGGCGTGGTGGGGCACTTGCAGATCGGCGACGGGGCGCGGGTGGGCGCGCAGTCCGGCGTGGCCCACGACGTGGGCGAGGGGGAGACGCTGAGCGGGAGCCCGGCGATCGATCACCGCGAGTGGTTGCGCGTCAGCGCCGCTCTCTCCAGGATCCCCGGGCTGTTGCGCGAGTTCCGCAAGCTCCAGCAGCGAGTGGAGCTGCTGGAGAAAGGGAAGGCGAAGTGATGGAGATCGAGAAGATCCTCGCGGCGCTGCCCCACCGCTACCCCTTCCTCCTCGTCGACCGGGTGGTCGAGGTGGTGAAGGGCGAGCGGATCCACGCCTACAAGAACCTCACCTACAACGAGCTCTTCTTCCAGGGCCACTTCCCCGGCAAGCCGGTGATGCCCGGGGTGCTGCAGCTCGAGGCCATGGCCCAGGCGGGGGCGCTGCTCGCCTACGAGGGAGCGCCCTTCGACCCCGCGCAGAAGGTCATCTATCTGATGTCGTTCGACGCGGTGAAGTTCCGCCGGCCGGTGGTGCCCGGCGACCGCCTCGACCTGCACGTCCGCATCGAGCGGCAGAAGGGCGCCATCTGGCGCCTGGCCGGGGAGGCGAAGGTGGACGGCCAGCCCGCCAGCGAGGCCCAGATGATGGCGATGATCGCGGATCGGAAGGACTGATGGCCATCCATCCCCTGGCAGCGGTGGACAAGCGGGCGGAGCTGGACTCCAGCGTGGAGGTGGGGCCCTTCGCGGTGATCGGGCCCAAGGTGAAGATCGGCGCCCGCACCCGGGTGGGACCCCACGCGGTGATCGAGGGCGACACCACCATCGGGGAAGGCAACGTCGTCTTCCAGTTCGCCGCCATCGGCGCCATCCCCCAGGACTTGAAGTACGCGGGGGAGGCCACCCGGCTGGTGATCGGCAACGGCAACCAGATCCGCGAGTTCGCCACCGTCCACATCGGCACCGCCGGGGGCGGGGGCGTCACCCGGGTGGGCAACGGCTGCCTCT
>DATKAG010000083.1:0-8680 GCA_035498355.1 Myxococcales bacterium
AAGGACTTCCGCACCTGGGCGGGAACGATGCTGGCGGCGAAAGAGCTGGGGGCGCTGGGGCCGTCCAAGAGCCGGCGCGAGGCGGACCGCAGCATCAACAAGGCGCTGGACGCGGTGGCCGACCGGCTGGGCAACACCCGCGCGGTGTGCCGCAAGTACTACGTGCATCCCGGACTGTTGCGCGCCTACCTGCTGGGGCGGACGGTTTCGCTCCCCTCGCAGTCGTTGCCCCGCCAGCCCCGCGGCGCCCGCCAGCCGGCCGCCCTGCGCCGCGACGAGGTGGCCGTGCTCCAGTTCCTCCAGGAAGAGGCCGTGGAGGAGTGATCAGGGTCCGCCGTCCGCCGGACCGGCGTCCGCGGGAGGGGGAACGCCGCCGTCGGGCTTTGCCGGCTCCTTGCGGGGGACCACGTTGACCCGGTAGAGCCCGGCCGGCACCTGCAAGGGCTTCCACACGCCGCAAAGGGTGGTCCCGGGGCTGAGGGCGCGGATGACGAATCCCTCGCCGTCCTCGGTGAACTCCGCCGCGGCCACCTTCAAGTCGTCGCAGAGCACGCTGGCGCCCGGAGTCGCCGTCACCGGCGCGGACTGGCCTGCCTCCAGCTCCAGGACGATCGTCCCGGGAGGATCGTCCGCCGTGGCCGCCGCGCCGGCCAGGAGGAGGAGGGAAGCAATCCGCCGCACCCGGCAACCTTAACTCTCCGGCATGCCGGTTGCTGGAAGTGCCAGCGCGGGCAACGCGCTCGCGAAAGGCGGTCAAAAATGACCGGTCAGGCGAGTTGGCTCGTGGTCGTCGGGGTCGTTGCCGTGATTGCCGGGCTTGCCGGGTTCTGGTTGCGGGAGCGGCTCGAGCAGCGCCGGGAGACCCGGCACCGGCACACCTGAAACGACGCGCAAGGCTTGCGGCGTCCCGGTTACCGCACGCAAAAGGATTGTCACCTTTGTTGCAATCCGTGGATCGCGTGCGGTAGGCTGCCATTGGTGTTCGTGCCTCCTTCGCGCAAGGACGCTCTCCCGCGATCGAGGGCAGGCTCGTCCCCGGACCCGGCCCACCTCCTCAGCCCCGGCCATCTTTCCGCCGGCGGCCCGCCATTGCGGGAGCCCTGCTGAATGCACAGGCGCCTCCGCCGGCAGCTCGACGAGGCCCTTGGTCCAGAAGGTGAATCGCCCCCGCATCTGCGCAAGCTCTTCCGCCAGATCGACAGGGAGTACCGCCGGGCCGACGGCGATCGCGCCTCCCTGCAGCGCTCCCTGGCCCTGCTCTCCGAGCTCCTGCGCCGGCAGCCCCAGACGGAGCGGCGGCGGTCCTCTCCCTCGCCGCAGGCCCGGGCCATCGCCCGTCTCTTCGAGCAGGCCCCGCTCGCCGTCGCCCTCTGCGACGCCGACCGGAAGGTGATCGCCTGGAACTTCGCCGCCGAGCAGCTCTTCGGCATCCCCGCCGCGGAGGCGATGGGGCGCGAGCTGTCCATGCTGGTGTTCCCCGACACCGACGCCAACCGGGCGGAAGCGCGCACCGAGCTGCGCCAGATCCTCGCCAGCGGCGGCACCCAGCAGATGCTGCGCGAGACGCCCACCGCCTCCGGCCCCTCCCGGAGCTGCGAATGGACCGTGGTCACCCTGCAGGACGCCAAGGGCGCCGAGGTGGGGAGCGCCGCGCTGGTCCAGGTCCGCGACCCCGCACCCGACCGCAGCGCGCTGGCCTGGCGGGGGGCGGGGGACGGGATCTGGGACTGGGACCTGGCCGCCGATCGCCTCTGGCTCTCCGACTCCTTCCGGGCCATCGTCGGCGCGGAGCAGGCCGGCGAGTCCCCCGCGCAGTGGCTGGAACGCATCCATCCCGCGGACCGCGAGGAGGTGCAGGCCGCCATCGACGCGCACCTTTCGGGCCGGACCGCCCGCTTCGACAGCGAGCACCGCCTGCGCCACGAGGACGGGAGCTGGCGCTGGGTGCTGGCCCGCGGCCAGGCCCTGCGCGACGAGGAGGGAAGGGCGGTGCGGTTCTCCGGGGCGGCGATGGACGTCACCGAGCCCCGCTTCACCGCCGTTCACGTGCTCCACGACGCGCTCACCGGGCTCCCCAACCACGGCCACTTCCTGGACATCGCCCGGCGCTCCTTCGCCCGCGCCCGGCGGCGGGAAGGCGAGCGGGTGGCGGTGCTCTGCGTCGACCTGGACGACTTCGGCTCGCTGCAGCAGTCGCTGGGGCGCTCCCCCGCCGACGAGCTGCTGGTGAAGGTGGGCGAGCGCCTGCAGGCCTGCCTGCGGGAAGGCGATCTGCTGGCCCGCGAGGGGCCCGACGAGTTCAGCATCCTCCTCGACGACGCCCGCGAGCCCGCCGACGCCGAGATCGTCGCCCGGCGGATCCAGGAGGTGACCGGGCAGCCGTTCCAGGTGGGCGGCGCCGAGGTGCTCGCCACCGTGAGCATCGGGGTGGCGGTGAGCGGGCCTTCCTACGCCTCGGCGGAGGAGCTGCTGCAGGACGCCACCTCGGCCATGCACCGGGCCCGGGCGCTGGGCCGGGCCCGCTCGGCCACTTTCGACGCGCGCCTGCGGGAGAGCGCGCCGCACCTTCTGGAGCTGGAGGCGGACCTGCGCAAGGCGCTGGCCCGCGAGGAGTTCCGCGTCCACTACCTGCCCATCGTGGACGTGAAGAGCGGGCGCATCCACGGGCTGGAGGCGCTCTTGCGCTGGGCCCACCCCACCCGCGGGCTGCTCTCTCCCGACAGTTTCGTCTCCCTGGCCGAGGAGACGGGCCTGATCGTGCCCATCGGGAGCTGGCTCTTGTCCGCTGCCGGGCGCGAGTTCCAGGGCTGCCGCCACCGCAGCGAATCCGGGCCGCTCACCCTGAACGTGAACCTCTCCCCGGTGCAGCTGCAGCACGCCGGCCTGCTGGGCCAGATCGACGGGGTCCTGGCGGAGAACGGCCTCGATCCCGGGGACCTGGTGCTGGAGCTGACGGAGAGCACCCTGCAGCACCAGGAGCATGCCCCGCGGATCGCCGAGATCCGCGAGCGCGGGGTGCGCCTCTCCATGGACGACTTCGGCACCGGCTCCTGCTCGCTCAACTCGCTGCTCCGGGTGCAGTTCGACTCGCTGAAGATGGACCGCTCGCTCTTCGCCGGCGGCTCGCCCCACGGGCAGGCCCCCGAGCTGGTGCGCACCATCCTCTCCCTGGCCCGCGACCTGGGCACCCCCGTGGTGGCCGAGGGCGTGGAGACGGCGGAGCAGTTCGGCTTCCTCCGCGAGGTGGGCTGCGGGGCGGCCCAGGGCTTCTTCTTCTCGCCTCCGGTGGACGGCGAGCAGGCCCAGTCGCTGCTCGAGCGCTGCGCCAGCTGGTAGGCGCCGGGAATAGGCGGCCGCTCCCGTAGGTAACCATCCCGGCGGGTCGCGCGCCGGGCGCCCGTGCCCCATCCTCCTGCCGGCCAGCGAGGCGCCATGCACGTCGAGACCAGCAACGAGAAGGCCCCGGCTCCCGGGGAGGCGGAGGCGCAGAATCCGGCCGCGCCCTCCTCCGATCTGCTCCTGGGCCGGGGCGTGCGGCTCGAGGGCAAGCTGACCTTCGCCGGCGCGGTGCGCATCGACGCCACCTTCGTGGGCACCATCGTCACCGACGGCGTGCTGCTGGTGGGCGAGACGGCCCGCGTCGACGCCAACATCAGCTGCGGCACCATCGTGGTGCGGGGCGAGGTGAACGGGAACGTCGAGGCGAAGAGCGGGGTGGAGATCCACGCCCAGGCCAGGGTGCGCGGCGATCTGACGACCCCTTCGCTCACCATCGAGAAGGGGGCGTTCTTCCAGGGCGCCTCCCGGATGGACCCGACGAAGTCATCCCGCTCCCGGACCGCTGCGTAGATTCAGCGCGGGTTGGCCCGCTTTGGCGCCTTCCCCGAGGGAAGGGCTTTCGCCACGTCCGAGACGGCGCTGTCCAGCTGGCCGGGGAGGGCGGCGGAGATCTCCTTGCGCGCCAGCGCGTCGAGCTGGCCCATCACCTGGCCGGCGTTGAGGTGCAAGAGGGCCTTGAGCTGCGGGGGAAGCGCGTCCGACTGCGCCGCCTGGCCGGCGAGCGCGGCCATCACCTGCATGACCACGTCCTTGATCGCCGCCCCGTTCTCGGCTCCCTTGCCGCGGCCGACGTTCTTCAGGGTCAGCGAAGGCACCGGCACGTCGATCTCCCTGGCGATGCCGGGCAGGCCGGGGCGGACGATCACGTGCGCCCCGTCCAGCTTCAGCTCGTCGATCACCAGCTTCATCGGTTCCCGGGAAGGCGGGTGCGAAGGCATGAGCTGCACCGCCTTGCGGAAGTTCAGCGCGCCCCCGGACTGCTCGATCACCAGGGTGGGCTTCTCGATGGCCAGGCTGCTCACGTGGATGGGATGGTCGCGAAGCTCGCGCAGGCGGACCTTCACGTCCAGGTCGCCCAGGGTGAGCATCTGCGGGGCCGGGAATCCCCTGGGCGAGGCGATGCGCAGCTCGTGCAGGTCCAGCGTGCCGCCCAGAAGGCCCACCCGGGCGCTCTCCAGGGCGGTCTGAAGGCGGAGCGATGCCGTCCCCTCGCGCTCCACGGCCGTCCGCACCAGCCGGTTGAGGTTGAAGAAGGCGATCCCCACCACGATCGCCAAGACCACCAGCAGCCCGAGAAGGGCGCGCACGAGAAGCTTCATGCGCCCAAATCTGCGGACGGCGCAGGCCGCGGGCACTGCCCTGGCGGCCTTGCGCCCGCCCTTTCGCCCCTGCCTCAGCCGAGCTGCTGCGTCTCGGGGATCTCGTTGGAGGTGGGCTTGCCGTCGGCCGGCGTGGCGGCCGGCGCCGCGGGCGCTGCTTCCGCGGACCGGTGCACCTTGAGCTTCAGGGACGCCGCGTAGAGCGAGAGAACGGCGATCAGAATGGCCATCGGGGTCTTCCAGCTTCCGCTCAGCATCGGGTGCCTCCTGGCGGGACCAATGAGCACCCGGCGTGCCAGCGAAGACGGGCTCTTTTCGCCTCGCCGCGGGCAACGGCGCGGATTCGCGGGTGTGGCGCCCTGTGGCGCCACAGGCCTGATGGGTCAGTGGGTCTTGACCAGGTTGCGGGAGAAGGCCCGGTCGACGGGCGGCCGCCGGTCGTCGAAGCGCTCGACGGAGAGGATGTGCGCGCAGGCGTTGTCCAGGTCGAGCGAGTACGTCACCTCGTACTCGTCCATCCGCAGCACCAGCGGGGCGGCCTTGTCCAGCGGGATTGAGGGGCCCGACCGTTCCAGCGCCGCCTCCAGGATGTCGCGCAGCCGCTGGTGGATGCCAGCCCGAAGCCCGGGGTGGCTGCCCATCTCGATACTGGCGTCGAGCGCTGCGAAGATGGCGGTCAAGGCGCCTCGAATGTTGCCGGCGCGGGGCCCCGGCGCCAGTAATCCGCCGCGAAGAATCCCCTGGGCAATGTCCGTTGCCGGACCCGGATGCCGCTTTTGTCGTTCGGCAATGAACAGAAAGCGGGATCGCGCGGATGCGGCGCTCAAAACAGCCGGAACCGGCGCACCGCCTCCTCATTCCAGAGGAGGCCGGATCCCGGGCGCGAGGAGGGGATGGCGTTGCCGTCCACGATGCGCAGGGGCTCGGCGAGAATGGCGTCGGCCCAGTCGACGTATTCCAGCCAGTGGCAGGTGGGCGTCACGCACAAGAGCTGCGCGCTCACCTCCGGGAAGAGGTGCGAGGACATGGGGAGGTCGTGCGCCAGCGCCAGCGCCGCCGCCCGCTGCCAACCGGTGACGCCGCCGATGCGCTCCAGGTCGGGCATCACGTAGTCGGAAGCCGAGGCGCGGATCGCCTCCGCCATCCCCTGCGGCAGCGAGAAGTTCTCGCCGATCTGCACCGGGGTGGCCAGCTCCCGGGCGAGCTTGCGGCAGCCGCGCAGGTCGTCGTGGCGGATCGGCTCCTCGATCCAGTACACGCCCTCCTGGTCGAGGGCGCGCCCGCGCCTCATCGCCTCGGGGACGCTGAGGGCCTGGTTGAAGTCCACCATCAGGGCCACGGCTGCGGGCAGCCGCTTGCGCACGGCGCGCACCGCCAGGAGGTCCGCCTCCAGCGCCGGGTGGCCCAGGCGCATCTTCACCGCCCGGAACCCTCCCTCGAGCAGCTTCTCCGCCTCGTCCGCAGCCGCCTCCGGCGCCATCAGCCCCAGCCCGTTGCTGTTGTAGGCGGGGATGGGCCGGGGCGAGCCGCCCAGCAGGGCCGAGAGCGGCTTGCCCGCGGCGACGGCCAGGGCGTCCCAGCAGGCGACGTCGAACCCGGACATCGCCATGCGCACGATCCCCTGGGCGCCGATGAGAGTGAACCTCCTGGCCAGCTTCGCCCAGAGCGGCACCGGCGAGAGCGTTTCTCCCTGCAGCACCCGCTGCACCTCGCCGAGGAGCTGGGCGATGGCCGGCGCCGCGGCGGCGAGATAGCAGAAGAGATAGGAGCGGCCGGTGATCCCTTCCTCTGTCTCCACGTCGACGAGCAGGAGCGGCGCGGAGCGGATGGTGGCGGCGCTGGTTCCCAGGGGCAGCTTCATGGGCACTTCCACGCCCTGGGCGCGGATGGAGCGCAGCTTGAGCGGGGTGCTGGACATCTGCCCTCCGGCGGGTGCGCGACCGGGTGAGGGTAACCGATCCCGCCACAACCACCTCCATCGGCGCCGCCGCCCTCCCTTTCGACGGGCCGCGCCGCCGGTACACTTTTCCGGAGGGGGAGATCCGATGGGCGACTGCGCCGGCTGCGGAAGACCGGGGAGCGATTCGCGCTGCGGGTATTGCGGCGTGGCCCGCGCCCCGGGCGGCTACCGGGTGGAGCGGGTGCTGGCCCAGAGCCCGCACGGCCGCGTCTACCGGGCGCGCTCTGCCAAGGGCGAGGTGGCGGCGCTCAAGGAACTGATGTTCGCCAGCGTGCCGGGCGCCCAGGACATCGACTCCTTCGAGAGGGAAGCGGCGACGCTGAAGACGCTGCACCACCGGCAGATCCCCCGCTACATCGAAAGCTTCAACGAGGGCGAGGGCGTGCACCTGCGCCTCTACCTGGCCGCCGAGTTCATCGAGGGCGAGCGCCTCTCCTCCCGCATCGCCCTGGGACCGTTCTCCGCGGCGGAGCTGCGCGACGTCGCCAGCCAGGTGCTGGGCGTGCTCGTCTACCTGCACAAGCTCGGGGTCCTGCACCGCGACATCAAGCCGGACAACATCCTGGTGCGGCCGGGGGGGGAGCTGGTGCTGGTCGACTTCGGCAGCGCCCGTCAGCTCACCGGGACCAGCACCTTCGGCTCCACGCTGGTGGGGACCTTCGGGTACATGCCCACCGAGCAGCTGGGCGGCACCGTCGACGCCACCAGCGACCTCTATGCCCTCGGTGCCACGCTCTTGCACGCGGCCAGCGGCAAGCCTCCCTCGGAGATGCTGGCCAGCGACATGTCCCTGAGGGTGCCGCGCGACCTGCCGCTGCGCGAGCTGATCGCGGCGCTGGTGCAGCCGCGCCGCGAGCGCCGGCTGAAGAGCGCACAGGCGGCGCTTCTGGCGCTGGACCATCCGGCCCCGGTTCCACACGTGAGGCGCCGCTTCGGCGTGCTCGCGGCTTGCGCCCTCTGCCTGACGCTCCTCTCCTTCATCCAGGGCGGAGCCGCGGCCCGTCCTGCCTCCGTCACCCCGGCGGGCGCCAGGGGCTGGTTCGCCCAGGCCAAGCCGTTCTGCAACCCGGTGGAGGTCTCGCAGTTCATGGCCCGCCGCCCGCCGCCGGCCGGATGGGACGGCGCGGGATTCGCCGCCGGTTGCTGGGCGCTGGCCGGACGGATCGCGGAGGCGCGCTCCGCCCTGGGCCAGGTCCCCGCTCCCCAGCGCTGGCGCGCGGCGGGCGTGGTCTTCGATCTCGCCCACCCGGTGGCCGACGCCGGCGACGACATCGCGGCGGCCCCGATCATGAACCTGGTCCTCGAGTCGTGGCCCAACCACTTCCAGGCGCTCTACCACGCCGGGATGAGCGATTACGCGCTCGGCCACCTGGACCGCGCCAAGGCGCACCTCACCGACTTCCTCCGCCTCTACAAGGAGGAGGACGGCTTCACGCGCAACGCCCGCGAGGCGCTCGCCAAGCTGGACTGAGACTGCCGATCAGACCATGAAGTCGTGGGCGCGGACGGTCTTGCGTCCGTTCGCCTTCGCCCGCTTTGCCGCCTGCTCCAGGAGCCAGTAGAGGTAGCCGTTCAGCGCCGTGAACGCGTCCCCGGCGGTGTTGCAGCCAGCCTGCTTGAGGACGTTCTTCGCCTTGCTCGCGATCACGAGCGGCTCTTGCGACTTCTTGGCCATTTCCAGTCTCCCGGACGGGGAGCGCGCGCTCCCGGTCTCGGGGCGGGCGTCCCTGTGGGGCAGCGAAATACCACACACCATTCAGCTTTCCGAGATTCCCTGCGCGGGCGGCCCGGCACTGCACGCTCGTGCAGATGTTGAATCGATCCCGTGTTCGTGTAAATTTACGCCTAGGGGGGTCAGGGATCGCTTGATGCGGTCGGCCCTGAGAGGCAGCGTGGCGAAGGGCGGCGTGCAGCCGCGCTTCGACCACGCGCCTCGTGAATCCCGGGAAGCTGCTCGAGGGTGCTATGAGGCGGCATGCGTCGCTTCCAGGACTACCTTCCCGGCGCCGTCCGCGCGGCCAACTCGCGCCTGAGGCTGCTCTTCGGGGCAGGGGTGCCGCTG
>DATKAG010000084.1:0-2270 GCA_035498355.1 Myxococcales bacterium
GAGCGGCTCTCGGTCGCCCACGTCGCCGGCCTGCCGCACCCGGAGCTGCGCAAGGGCGACTCCATCGACCTCACCTCGATGGGCGAGAGCCTGCACCGCCGGGCGCTCGAGCAGCAGGTGCGCCTCGACACCGAGGACTGGGCCCACGACCCGAACGTCAACAAGGACATCGCGCGGCGCTGGGCGGGGGCCGCCGCCCTGATCCTGCCTCTGGTGGCGCGACGGGCGACCCTGGGTCTCCTGGTCCTGAGCTGCGCGCAGCCCCACCGCTGGACCGAGGACCAGGTGGACGTGGCGGAGGCCCTCGCCTCCCAGGCCTCGGTGGCTCTCGAGAACGCGCGCCTCTACGACAAGGCACGCCGCGCCTACCGCGAGCTGAACGACGCCCAGGCCCGCATCATCCAGAGCGAGAAGATGGCGGTGGTGGGCACCTTCGCCTCCGGCCTCGCCCACGAGGTGCGCAACCCGCTGAACTCGATCGCCCTGCAGCTGTCGATCCTGGAGCGACGGGTCAACCCGCTGCCCGCCGCCGTGGCCGGCGAGCTTCGCGAGCTGGTCGGCGTCATCCGCGAGGAGGTGAAGCGCCTCGACAACCTGGTGGGCGACTTCCTGCAGTTCTCCCGCAGCAACCGCGTGCAGTACCGGCCGGCCAGCCTCGAGGCCCTGGTGGACGAGGTGGTCCGGCTGCTGCGCATGGAGGCGCGGGCGGCCGGGGTCACCCTGGTGCGGCAGCGGATCGGCGAGCCGATGCCGGACCTGCGGGTCGACCCCGAGAAGATGAAGCAGGTGGCGATCAACCTGGTGCAGAACGCCATCGAGGCCATGGCGGGGGGCGGCGTGGTGACCGTGGGGAGCGGGCTGGTGAACGGCCGGGCGGTGATGGTGGTGCGCGACACCGGCCCCGGCCTGCCGGAGGGGCTGGACGTCTTCCAGCTCTTCGTCACCACCAAGGCCCAGGGCACCGGGCTGGGCCTGTCCATCGCGCAGCAGATCGTGCTGGAGCACGGCGGCGAGATCGCCGCCACCAGCGAGCCCGGCAGGGGCGCCACCTTCACGGTGAGCCTGCCGGTCGAACGGCCGGAGACGGCCGCGGGAGACGAAGCATGAGTGTCAAGGGACGCCTGGTCGTCATCGACGACGAGGTCAACGCGGCCACCGCGCTCGAGATCCTGCTGAAGGAGGACGGCTACGAGGTCGCCCGCGCCAACGACGCGCGCACCGGGCTGTCGCTGCTGGAGAAGACCGAGCCGGACGTGGTGCTGACGGACCTGCGCATGCCCGGCATGGACGGCATCGAGCTGCTGGCCAAGATCAAGGAGATCCGGCCGGAGACGATGGTCATCCTGATGACCGCCTACGGGACGGTGAAGACGGCGGTCAAGGCCATGAAGCTGGGGGCCGAGGACTACCTCAGCAAGCCGATCGACGTCGAGGAGCTGGAGGTGGTGCTGCAGAAGGCCCTCGAGCGCAAGGGCCTGATGGAGGAGGCCCGCTCGCTGCGCGAGCGGCTGGAGCACAAGTACCGCCTGGACAACCTGGTGGGCGAGAGCCCGGAGATGCTGTCGGTCTTCAAGACCATCCGCCAGGTGGCGCCCTCCTCGGCCTCGGTGCTGCTGCTGGGCGAGAGCGGCACCGGCAAGGAGCTGTTCGCGCAGGCGCTGCACCAGAACAGCCCCCGCCGCAACAAGCCCTTCGTCAAGGTGGCCTGCGCGGCGCTTCCGGAGACGCTTCTCGAGAGCGAGCTGTTCGGCCACGAGAAGGGCTCCTTCACCGGCGCCGTCTACACCCGGGCCGGCCGCTTCGAGGCCGCCGACGGCGGCACCCTCTTCCTGGACGAGATCGGCGACATCTCGCCGACCGTGCAGGTGAAGCTGCTGCGCTTCCTGGAGGAGCGGGAGTTCGAGCGGGTGGGCGGGAACAAGACCTTCAAGGTGGACGTGCGCATCGTGGCCGCCACCCACCGCGACCTCAAGAAGAAGCTCGACGAGGGCACCTTCCGCGAGGACCTCTACTACCGGCTCAACGTCATCGAGATCCACATCCCGCCGCTGCGCGAGCGGCCCGGCGACATCCCGCTGCTGGCCCACCACTTCCTGCGCAAGTACGCCGACGCCAACGGCAAGGAGCTGAAGGGCATCTCGGACGAGGTGCTGGGGCTCCTGCTCTCGCACGGCTGGCCCGGCAACGTGCGGGAGCTGGAGAACGCGATGGAGCGCGCGGTCGTGCTTTCCGACGGGCCGACCCTCACCCCGGCCCACTTCCCCACCCTG
>DATKAG010000085.1:0-2412 GCA_035498355.1 Myxococcales bacterium
CGGGCGCCGGCTCGGCGGTGCCCTTGCGGCCCCGCCCGAGGAAGGCGCCCAGCCTCCCCATGTAGAGGTAGACGACGGGCGTGGTGTAGAGCGTCAGTACCTGGGAGATGAGCAGCCCGCCCACGATGGAGATGCCCAGCGGCCTGCGCAGCTCGCTCCCCGTGCCGGTGCCCAGCGCCAGGGGAATGCCGCCGAGCAGGGCCGCCATGGTGGTCATCATGATGGGGCGGAAGCGCAACAGGCAGGCCTGGTAGATGGCCTCGCGCGCGGTCATTCCCTGGTCCCGCTCGGCCTCCAGGGCGAAGTCGATCATCATGATGGCGTTCTTCTTCACGATGCCGATGAGGAGGATGATCCCGATCAGGGCGATGATGGAGAAGTCCGTCCCGCAGACGATCAGGGCCAGAAGAGCCCCCACCCCCGCGGAAGGGAGGGTGGAGAGGATGGTCACCGGGTGGATGTAGCTCTCGTAGAGCACGCCCAGCACGATGTAGACGGTGATCAGGGCCGCGAGCACGAGGATGGGCTCGGAGGCGAGCGACTGCTGGAAGGCCTGTGCGGTGCCGGCGAAGTCGGCCCGCACGCCGGGCGGCAGCCCGATCTCCAGCTCGGCGGCGCGGATGGCGTCCACCGCCTGGCCCAGGGCCACGCCGGGGGCGAGGTTGAAGGAGACGGTGGCGGCGGGGAACTGCCCCTGGTGGTTGATGGAGAGGGGTGAGGAGCCGCGCTCGAAGCGGGCGAAGGCCCCCAGCGGCACCTGCTCGCCGGTCTGCGATTTCAGATACAGGTTCTGCAGGGCGGCGGGCCCCTGCTGGTCCTGGGGCCGCACCTCGAGGATCACCCGGTACTGGTTGAGCTGGGTGAAGATGGTGGAGACCTGCCGCTGGCCGAAGGCGTCGTAGAGGGTGTCGTCGATGGTCTGGGGAAGGATGCCCAGCCGCGCCGCCGTGTCCCGGTCGATGGTCAGCCTCTCCTCCAGCCCGGAGGAGAGCAGGTCGCTGGCCACATCGCGCAGCTGGGGCAGGGTGCGCAGCTTCTCCACCACCCTGGGCCCCCACCCGGCCAGCTCGTCCGGGTCGGCGTCCTCCAGCGTGTACTGGAACTGGGTCCGGCTGGTGCGCGTCTCGATGGTCAGGTCCTGCACCGGCTGGAGGTAGAGCTGGATGCCTTCCACCTGGGCCACCTTGGGCTGGAGGCGGGCGATCACCTCGGCGGCGCTCTCGCCGCGCTCGCTGCGCGGCTTGAGGGTGATGTTCAGCCGGCCGCTGTTGGTGGTGGGGTTGGTGCCGTCGGCGCCGATGAAGGAGGCCACCGCCTGGACGTCGGGATCCTCCAGCACCACGTCTGCGAGCGCGCGCTGCCGGTCCATCATCCGGGTGAAGGAGGCGTCGGGCGAGGCCTCGGAGACACCGATGATCAGGCCGGTATCTTGTAGCGGGAAGAAGCCCTTGGGGATGACCAGCGAAAGGAGCAGGGTGAGGCCCAGGGTCCCCACCGTCACCGCCAGGGTGAGCGGCTGGTGGTCGAGCACCCAGCGCAGCCCGCGGTCGTAGACCCCGGCCAGCCTCACCCACTGCCGCTCGGTCCAGCGGTTGAAGCGCGTCTCCTTCTCCTCGCCGTGGGGCCTGAGCAGATGCGCGCACATCATGGCGGTCAGCGTCAGGGAGAGCAGCGCGGAGACGCCGATGGCGATGGCCAGGGTGACGGCGAACTCGCGGAAGAGCCGCCCGATGATCCCGCCCATGAAGAGCAGGGGGATGAGCACCGCCACCAGGGAGACGGTGAGGGAGACGATGGTGAAGCCGATCTGCTTCGCTCCCTTGAGCGCCGCCTCGAAGGGCGGATCGCCCTCCTCGATGAAGCGGGCGATGTTCTCGATCATCACGATGGCGTCGTCCACCACGAAGCCGGTGGAGATGGTGAGCGCCATCAGGGAGAGGTTGTTCAGGGAGTAGCCGGCCAGGTACATCAGCCCGAAGGTCCCGATCAGCGAGAGGGGGACGGCCACCCCGGGGATCATCGTCGCCCGCAGCGAGCGGAGGAAGACGTAGATCACCGCCACCACCAGCACGATGGTGAGGATGAGGGTGAACTGCACGTCCTCCACCGAGGCGCGCACGGTCTCGGTGCGGTCGGCGATGATCCCCACCTCGATGGCCTGGGAGATGGTGGCCTTGAGCTGGGGCAACAGCGCCTTCACCCGGTCGGCCGTCTCGATCACGTTGGCCCCGGGCTGCCGCTGGACGTTGAGGATGATGGCGCGCTTGCCGTCCGCCCAGCCGGCGAGCTGGCTGTTCTCCACGCCGTCACCGACGTGCGCGACCTCGCGCAGACGCACCGGTGACCCGTTTTTGTAGGCGATCACGATCGGTTCGAACGCGGCGGCGTTTCCCAGCTGATCGTCGGTCGCGA
>DATKAG010000086.1:0-8718 GCA_035498355.1 Myxococcales bacterium
AGGGTGATGAAGTCGGCGCGGGTGCCGTTGGTGATCCACATCTTGGCCCCGTTGATCACGTACTCGTCGCCCACCCGGCGGGCGCTGGTGCGGAGGTTGGCCACGTCGCTGCCCACGTCCGGTTCGGAGATGCCCAGGGCGGCGATCTTCTCCCCCGCCAGGGCGGGGGCGAGGAACTCCTTCTTCTGCTCGTCGGTGCCGATCTCGTCGATGATGGGGGTGGCGATCTGCGACTGCACCAGGATGGCCATGTTCACGCCGCTGTTGCGGCTGTGCACCAGCTCCTCCGCCAGCACCACCACGTGCCAGTAGTCGCCCCCGGCGCCGCCCACGCTCTCCGGGTAGTTGATGCCCAGGGCGCCGATCTCCGCCATCCCCCGGAAGACCTCGGCGGGGAAGATGCCGGCCTCGTCCCACTCCAGGGCGTGGGGGGCCAGCTCCTTCTCCACGTAGTCGCGCAGGGTGCGGCGGAAGAGCTGGTGCTCCGGGGTGAAGGGGGGGTCCATCGAGAACATGCGTTCGCCTCCGCTGGTACTGAATGAATGCTCATTCATAGCACGGCGCCCACGGCCGCGCCTGCGGCGAGGAAGGACCAGGCCAGGGACGAGGCGAGAGGGCGCTCCATCTCTCCCGCTCCCCGGGCCACCGCCGCCGGGAGGGCGGCGAAGAGCGCGCCCAGGGCCAGCAGGCGCAAGTGCGGCCAGAGCAACCCGAGCGCGGCCGCGACCACGGCGGCGCGGGGGAGGATCACCGCGTTGGGCAGGTGGGGATCGGCGCGGGCGGCGATGACCATTCCCAGAAGGGGCAGGAGCAGCGCGGCCCAGGGCGGGAGCGGCGGGGGAAACTTCTGCAGGGCGAAGAAGCCGCCGAAGAAGGCCAGGACGCAGATCTGGGCGCCGAAGGGCGAGCGGAGCACGTGCAGGTACGCGGGTCGCGGCCAGGTGGAACGGGGAGTTCCCCGGTCGCGCAGATCGCGGACGCCGGCGAAAGCGAGCAGCAGCGCCGCGGCGCCCGCAGGCAGCGCCGCGCTCCCGAAGGCGAGGCCCAGGCCGAGGCCGAGGGCGCTCCCCAGGCCCTGCGCCATGTCCAGCCAGGCGAAGGCGGCGCTGCGGCGCTCCACGGTGACGGCGTCGCCAGCCGCGCTGGCGCAGAGATCGCCCAGCGCGGGCAGGGCCGCTGCGAGCAACCCGAAGGCCACGAACCCACGCGGGTCCAGAAGCCCCGCGCAGGTGCCGGCGAGGGCGAGCAGCAGAAGCGCCGAGGCGATGGCCGGCCTGGGCGCGCGCGTGCCGAGCAAGGCCCAGAGGGGCTTGAGGATGCGCAATGCCGCCCAGCCGAGGACGGTGGCCCTTTCCCCGGCGCGGGCGAACCAGACCCAGGCGGCGAATTCCGCGCAGCCTAGAAGAAGCGAGAGGCGGAGCGCGAACCGCGCCTCGTCGGGGAAGAGGCGGGGCCGCAGCGGGGGCGGGGGAAGGATCCGGAACCGCGAGAGCCTGGGGCCGGTGGGGGCGATCTCCTCCGGCAGGCGGGGCGGATCGGACACCGCGCGCACATACCACACTGGGAAACGTTGACGTGGGCGTGATCGTGGACGTGGCCGTGAGCGTGGACGATCACGTCAACGACGACCCCCTGTGCGGCGATGGAGGCGGTTTCGCGACCCCGGCGCACACGATTTCTCTCTGTCGTGGTCCGCCGTTCCTTTGGGGAGCATCGCGCTTGAGCGTTAGAGTCGAGCCATCGTGGAGCGGGAGGCAAAGAGCTTCGCGGCGATGAGCCCGTGCGCCCATTGCGGGGCGCCCTTCGTCCCGCTGGTGGCCGGCCAGACGCAGTGCGATCGCTGCCAGGGGCTGGCCCAGCCGGAGCCCAGCTCGCCCTTGCAGCAGACGGAGGTGGCCGGGATCCGCCTCTTGCACGAGCTGGGCGCCGGCCGCTTCGCCCACTCCTGGCTGGGCGAGGACGCCCGCAGCCACGCGGTGGTGGTGAAGCTCCTGCGCCGGTACGCGCCCGATCCGGAGGCAGTGAAGCGCTTCCTCGCCGAGGCGGAGCGGCTTTCCCGGGCCGCGGAGCTGGACCATCCGCACCTCGCCCGGCCGCTTGCGGCCGGTGTGCACCTGGTGCAGGCCTTCTTCCTCGTCTACGAGAGCGGGGGCGAGCTGACCCTGGCGGACGAGCTGCGCCAGCGCGGCCGGGTGATGGCGGCGCGGGCGCTGGAGTTCTGCGCCCAGGTCTGCGAGGGCCTCTCCGCCGCCCACCGCGCCGGGGTGCTGCACCTCGATCTCAAGCCCGCCAACGTGGGCCTGATCCGCCTCTCCGACGGGACCGAGCAGGCGGTGCTGCTGGACGCGGTCACCTCCCATCTCCTCCAGTACGTGGGCCTGCGCGACGGCGGCCCGCTTCCCCTCTCCACCGCCGCCTACACCGCCCCGGAGCTGGCCAGGGGGGAGCCCGGCGACGAGCGCAGCGACCTGTACTCGGCCGGCGTGCTTCTCTTCCAGCTCCTCTCCGGGCGCCTGCCGGTGAACGGGGCCAGCTCGGCAGAGCTCTTGCGCGCCCACCGCGATCACCCGGCGCTGCGCCTCTGCGACCTCGGCCGCAGGGTGCACCCGGAGCTGGAAGATCTGCTGTCGCGCTTGATGGCGAAGGATCCGGCCCGGCGGCCGGAGAGCGGCGACGAGGCGGCCGTCCTCATGCGCTCGCTCGCCGCGCTGGCGGACGCGGTGCCGGTGGAGGACGACCCGGCGGAGGACGAAGACGATCCCGTGCCCGTGATCACCCCGCGCCCCGAGGCGCTGGAGCCGCCGCAGATGCTTCCGGCGGTCGATCCGGAGCTGGAACAGGCGATGCTGGGACAGCGGGTGCAGCCCTCGCCCCCGGAAAAGCCCCCAGGCATCCCCGCCTGGGCGGTGTTCGTCATGCCCCGCTGGTGGCCGGTGGCGGCGGCCGCGCTGGTGACGGTGGCGATCGGGACCGCGCTGATCGCCCGCGAGCGCCCCCGGCTCCCACCCGCGCTGGCGAAGCCGGCCCCCGCGGTCGCCGAGCAGGCCGCGCCGCAGCCGCCGGTGGTGGTGGCCCAGGCGGCGCCGCCCGCCCCGGAGCCCGCGCGAGCCGCGCCGGCCGATCCGCCGCCCCCGGATCCGGCGGAGGCGGAGCCGCCGCGCCCCAACAAGCTGGCGCAGAACTCGGCCAGCCCCTGGGCGAAGAGCTTCGAGCGGGCCCAGAAGGCCCTCTGGACCAACCGCCCGGCCAGCGCCCAGACCATCCTCAACGACATCCTGCGCAAGCCCGGCCTCTCCCGCCGCGACCGGGCCCGGGCCAGCAAGATGATGGGCGACGCCCTGGCGAAGCAAGGCAACCGCGCGGCGGCCGCCGCCTGGTGGCGAAAGTCCTTCCAGCTCTACGACGACCCGGAAGACCGGGCCAAAGTCGCCCGCCTGCTCGCCGGCAAATGATTTCTACCCGCAGATGCGGGAGAGCACGGCGGCCACCACCCGGTCGCAGCGGGTGGCCTCGAAAGGCAGCGCGCCGCGGCTCGCGGGCTCCAGCCCGGCGAGAAGCTGGCGGCGGAGCAGCGCGCGGGCGCGGTGCAGGCGGGTCTTCACCGTGGCCGGTTCCAGGTCCAGGCAGCGGGCGGTCTCCTCCACCGACAGCTCCTGCACCTGGCGGAGGACGAAGACGGTGCGGAAGTGCTCGGGCAGGGCATCGATGGCCTTGGTGAGCAGCCGGCGATTCTCCACGTCGGCGGCGGCCTCCTCGGGAGACCGGGTGATCGCGGGCACGTCGGCTTCCTCCTCCCCGGCGCCGGCCGAGCGCAGCGCGCGGCGCTTTCGCCCCAGCGCCTCGTGCAGGGCGATGCGGGTCAACCAGGTGGCGAAGGCCGCGCGCCCCTGGAAGTCGGCCAGGTGGGCATAGGCGTGCAGGTAGGCCGCCTGCATCGCGTCCTCGGCCTCGCCCTCGTCGCGGAGGATGGAGCGGACCGCGCGGTAGATGCGCTCGTTGTGGCGGCGCAGGATCAGCTCGAAGAGCCGGGCGTCCCCGGCCAGGACGCGCTCGATCACCTGGTCGTCGGTCCACGGCTCGTGCTGCTTGAGGCGGGCGGAGAGGGGCATCCGGGGATCCGAGTCCGGAGAGGGGAAAAAGGTTCCCGTACTAAGCTGGCTCGCCCGGGTTCACCGCCCGGGGGTCGGTGGGAAATTCCCCGAATTCCTCGATCAGGCCGGCGCAGAACGCCAGCGCCGCCCGCTTGTTGACCGCGAACCGGTACAGCGCGAGGTCGCTCCCCCGCTCGCCCGACAGCCCCCCGACCGACTCCAATACATTGAGAAGATCGATTCCCACCTCGACCAGGAAGGCCTCCGGCCCCCCCTGCAGGCGCAGGCCGATGGCAGGATCGACGCTGGCCTCCAGCGCCGCCTCCCCCACCCGGCCCTCGAGCAGCTCCTCCAGCGCCTGGAGGAACTGGATCAGGTCCATGTCCAGGAGCGTGGCCCGCTCGACGTGGAGCATGGGGACGAAGGCGTGCTCCCCCTCCTCGCGGTGCTGGTAGCGGTCCACTCCCACCGCCATCTCCAGCGAGGCGGGCGCGACGGTCCCGTCCGACAGCCGGCGCCGCAGCGAGAGGCGCAGGCGCAGGTTGCTGGTCTGGTTGAGGAGCACCGCCATCGGCAGCCATGTTACATGAGGGCGCTTCATGCGCCGCCTGCTGCTCCCCACGCTGTCCGGCGTCCTCTACTTCCTCTCCTGGATCGGGTTCGGCGTCTGGCCCCTGGCCTTCCTCTGCTTCGTTCCCCTGCTCTGGGCGCTGCGCGACGCCACTCCCGCGCGCGGGTTCCGGCTGGGCGCCTGGATGGGATTCGTCACCCACCTCGGGGGCTACACCTGGATCCTGCACGTGCTCCAGGTGTTCGCGAACGCGCCCCTTCCCCTGGCCTTCCTCGGCTACCTCCTGCTCTGCGCCCTGCAGGGCCTGCTCTTCGGGGTGATGTCCTTCGTCCTCGTCTGGGTGGGCCGCCGCACCCGCTGGCCGGCGGCCGCCCTGCTCCCCCTCTCGCTGGTGGCCACCGAGCTCGCCTATCCCCTGCTCTTCCAGAGCTACACCGGAGTGGCGCTGATGCCCGTCCTGCCCCTGGCGCAGATCGCCGAGCTGGGCGGCCCGCTCCTGCTCTCCGCGCTCCAGGCGGTGGTGAACGGCGCGGTGTTCGACGCCTTCGAGGCCTGGCGCCTGGGGAAGCCCGCGCCCTCCGGCGCCATGGCCGCCTCGCTGGTGGCCCTGGCGGGGAGCGGCGGGTACGGCTTCATCCGCATCCTCCGGGTGGATGCGGCGCAGAAGCAGGCGCCCAAGGTCGAAACCGGCCTGGCCCAGCCCGACGTGGGCGAGATCGAGCTGCACGAGAACCCCTGGGCCTCGGTGCGCACGCTCCAGGACGAGACGGCGGAGCTGCACGCGCGCGGCGCCGAGCTCGTGATCTGGCCGGAGGTCGGCTACAACGTCCGCCCCCTGCACGCGCACTCCGACGGGCGGGCGGTCACCGGCGGCGTGCCGGTGGCCGCGATCGTGGGCGCCATCCGGGTGGACGAGAAGGACGTGTGGAACAGCGCCCTGATGATCGACGAGCAGGGGCGCATCGGCGACCACTACGACAAGATCCAGCTCCTCGCCTTCGGGGAGTACATCCCTGGCGGCGACTGGTTCCCCCAGCTCTACAAGTGGTCGCCGCTCTCCAATCCACTCTCCCGGGGCCGGAGCACTGCGCCCTTGCGTTGGCGGAAGTGGAGGTTCGCCACCTTCATCTGCTACGAGGACATCCTCCCCGGCATCGTGCGGAAGATCATGGCCGACCACGGCGAGGGCCGCGCCCACGTCATGGTCAACCTCACCAACGACTCCTGGTACGGCGCGGGGCACGAGCAGGAGCAGCACCTCATGCTGGCCGCGGTGCGCAGCATCGAGCACCGCCGCTGGCTCCTCCGCGCCACCAGCACCGGCATCAGCGCCTTCGTCGACGCCACGGGGCGGGTGGTGCAGCGCATCGGCCGCAACCAGCGCGGGGTGGCGATCGCCGACGTTCCCATGCTCCAGGGCACCACCCCTTACGAGGTGCTCGGGGACTGGCCGGGGTGGGTGGCACTGGCGATCATCGCGGGGGTGGCGGTGCGGGAGCGAGCGCGAGCGCGGAGCCGTAGAGGATCGACGGCCAGAGCTGGAAGAGCACCCGGCCGAACGACGACCGGAGGTGGTCCTGCGGATCCCAGGGCGTGACCAGGTAGACGGCGAAGAACCCCAGGATCGCCAGCGCCGCGAACAGCGGCGGCGAATCCCCGTCCGACCACGGCGATCCTCCCCGGGGCCCGGCGGCGGCGTGCCGGCCCTCGCCGGCCAGGATCACCGCCACCAGCAGCAGCATGGCGAGCTTCAGGTCGGCGTACTGGTTCCAGGCGAGGATGAGGAAGTGGGGCGTGCCGATCAGCAGCAGGGCGTAGTAGATCGGGCGGGTGCGCCGCCTCGCTCCCTGGGTCCTGGCCGCAGCCTTCGCCGCCTGGAGCTTCTGGCCGCGCCCCGATTCCATTCCCGGCTGGGGCAAGGACCCGGATTTCAATCTCTGGTCGTTCGAGGTCGTCTGGAACAACCTGCGCGGCGGCAACCCGCCCTTCAAGGCGCCGCTCTTCGGCGGCTCCCCCCTGGGGATCGCCTACTCGGAGAGCCAGATCGTCCCCGCCCTGCTCTTCTGGCCGGTGCGCGCGCTGGCCGGGAACGGGGCGGTCGCGCTCGGCGTCGCCGCGATGGCCCTCTCGCTTCTGGCCGCGGCCTGCTGCGCGGGCTGGTTGCGCGCCCTGGGGATGCGCCGCCTGGCGGCGTGGGGCGGCTTGCTCTTCGCCGGCTGCGGATGGCTGCAGAGCCAGTACGCGCACTACCAGAACCTCTGCGTGTTCGTGCTGCCCCTGGCGCTCTGGTCGTGGGTGGCCTGCGAGCGCGATCCGCGCCCCCTGCGGCTCTGCCTCTGCGGCCTGGCCTTCGGCTGGATCCCGGGCTGGAACCTCTACTTCTGCGTGTTCGCGGACCTCTGCCTGATCGTGCTCGCCGCCCGGGCGCGCAAGCCGCTGCCCCTGGCGCTTTCGCTCGCGGTGCAAGCACCCTTCCTCCTTCCCTACCTCCAGCTGGGCAGCGTGCTGGGAGGGTACGGCGCCGCCCTGACCTACGGGGCGGAGGCGCGCAGCGTGCTGGGCTCGGCCTTCCGCCCGCGGCTGATCGCGCCTTCGTTCCAGCTGAACCTCGAGGCCGCGGGCTTTCTGGGCGCGGCCTGGCTGGTCCTGATGGCGCTCTCGCTGCGCCGCCGGGAGAGCCGCCCCTGGCTGCTCGCGGCCGCCCTCGCCTTCTGGGCGGCGCTGGGCCGCGGCTCTGGGCTGTACGATCTGCTCTCGCTGCTCCCGCCCGTGGCCGCCCTGCGGGCCGCGGGGCGCGCCCAGATCCTCGTCGCGCTCTTCTCCCTTCCCGCCGTGCTGGGCTGGCTGGAGACGCTGCCCCCTTCGCGCGCGGCGGCCGCTCTGGCGCTGGCCATCGCCGACCTCCTGCCCGCCGGCCCGCCGCTGCGCACGCGGGTCGACCCGGCACTCTGGGGAAGGAAGACCCCGCTGGCGGAGGAGCTGTCGCGCTCCGCCGACCCGCTGCTCGTGGTCCCCGACGCCAGCGAGCGCTTCATGCTCGACGCCACGCAGGCCATGGTCCCGTACTTCGGAGGCCACTCGGGCCGGGCGCCTCCCGGGGAAGAGCTGATGGCGTCGCTTCTGCGTCGCGGCCAGCTGGCCGAGGCGCTGGAGCTGACCCGGGCGCGGCGGGTGCTGGCCCTGACCCCGCAGGCGGCGGACGAGGTGCGCCGGCTCCCCGGCCTCGCTCCGCGCGGGTGCTTCCGCCATCTCGACCAGGGCGAGCCCTGCCTTTTCAGCGCCGGGCTCGCCGATCCGCCGCCCCTGCGGCTGGACAAGGACACGCGAAGGCGGCCGGCGGCGGGCGACTGGCCGGGTGCGGACTTCCTGGCGGAAACGGCGGGCGTGCTGGAGGCGCGCCAGCTCGATCGCTGCCACCTCCGGAGGACCACACGCATCCTCGGCGTCCCGCTGCGCAGCAAGCTCCCCCTCCCCGTCCTCGACCGCGCGCGGTGGGGCAAGGGCGAGGTGGTCCTCCACCTGGAGGCGCGGCAGGCCCTCTTCCGCCTCGGCATCGCCACCGCGGAATTCGAGGTGATCTGCAAGTAGCTTGGCCGGTTTGCGGGCAGGCGGGCGGGCCAATGTCGGACCCCCGGAGTAGGACCTTTTCCGGCCTTGAGAAGCCGGACACCGCCGCTTATCCTGCCCGACCCGCAACCCCAGGAGACCATGGAGCCCGACGCCATCCTCGTGAAGGGAGCCCGAGAGCACAACCTCAAGGGCATCACGCTGGAAATCCCCAAGAAGAAGCTGGTGGTGTTCACGGGCGTGTCGGGCAGCGGCAAGAGCTCGCTCGCCTTCGACACCCTCTACGCCGAGGGCCAGCGGCGCTATGTGGAGTCGCTCTCCGCCTACGCCCGCCAGTTCCTCGGGCAGATGGAGAAGCCTCACTACGACGTCATCCGCGGGCTCTCCCCCACCATCTCCATCGAGCAGAAGGCGGCCTCCAACAACCCCAGCTCCACCGAGGGGACCATCACCGAGATCCACGACTACCTGCGCGTGCTCTTCGCCGCC
>DATKAG010000087.1:0-2858 GCA_035498355.1 Myxococcales bacterium
GGTGGTGGAGGACGACGCCGACGCGCGCATGCTGCTCGCCGAGATCCTGCGCTCGCGCTACGACGTCGACGCCGTGGCCGACGGCGAGACGGCGGTGCAGCGCGCGGCCGAGCTCAACCCCGACCTGGTGCTGCTCGATCTCTTCCTGCCGGGGATGGACGGCTTCGCCGCGCTCTCCGGCATGCGCCGCAACGGCAAGACCGCCGACGTGCCGGTGATCTTCCTCTCCGCCCAGGGCGACGCGGAGACCAAGTCGCAAGGCCTTTCCCTGGGGGCCGCCGACTACCTGGCCAAGCCCTTCAGCGAGCAGGAGCTGATGGCCCGCGTGGACCGCACCCTCAAGCTGGCAGCGCAGAAGGAGCACTTCCGCGCCCTGGCCCAGACCGACGGGCTGACCGGGCTGCCCAACTTCCGCTCCTTCCACGCCCGCCTGGAAGAGGAGGTGGCTCGGGCGCACCGCTACGGCCATCCCCTCTCCTGCGCGATGGTGGACCTGGACGGGCTGAAGGAGATCAACGACCGGCTGGGACACGCCGCGGGCAACCGGGCCATCGTCGCCCTGGCTGACGCCGTGCGGGAAGAGCTGCGCGACACCGACTTCGCCGCCCGCTACGGCGGAGACGAGTTCGTGGTGCTCTTGCCCCAGACCGGCGAATCGCAGGCCGCCCAGTTCGCCGAGCGCCTGCGGCGGCAGCTCATCGAGGTGGGCAAGACCGCCGGCCTGCCGGTGCGCGGGTCGATCGGGGTGGCGGCGGTGGACTCCCAGGAGCTCGATTCACCCGACGCGGCGGAGGACCTCTTGCGCCGCGCGGACGAGGCGCTCTACCGGGCCAAGCGCTCGGGGCGCGACCGGGTCGAAGTCGCGCACGTAGAACACTAACCAATTCCAGTGACCTTGATCTCCTGGTGGGCCGCGTCCTCCTCCGGCTCTTCCTCCTCGCGGCGGACCCGGCCGGAGTAGCGGTACAGCTTGTTGTAGAGCGTCTTCTCGCTGATCCCCAGCGTCTGGGCGGTGCGCGCCTTGTTGTTCTCCAGCCGGGTGAGGCTGGCGAGGATGTACTCCTTCTCGATCTCCCGCAGCGGCAGCCCGTAGGGGAGCTTGAAGTACGCGCTCTCGCCCCCGCCCGCCGCCAGCTCGCTGGGCAGGTGCTCGGTCTCGATGGTCCCCGCGCCGCAGAGGATCACCGCCCGCTCCAGGGTGTTGCGCAGCTCGCGGATGTTGCCCGGCCAGGCGTAGTCGGCGAGCACCTTCATCGCCTGGGGAGAGACGCCCTGCAGCTTCTTCCCCGCGTCGCGGCTGAAGCGGTCGATGAAGTGCTGCACCAGGATGGGGATGTCCTCGCGCCTTTCCTTGAGGGGCGCCAAGGTGATGTGGAAGACGTTGAGGCGGAAGTAGAGGTCCTCGCGGAAGCGGGCGGCCTTGATCTCCTCCTTCAGGTCCTTGTTGGTGGCGCTGATCACCCGCACGTCCACCATGATCTCGCTCTTGCCCCCCAGCCGCCGCAGCCGCTCCTCCTCCAGCACCCGGAGGAACTTGGCCTGCAGCTCGATGGGGATCTCCCCCACCTCGTCGAGGAAGAGGGTCCCGCCGTCGGCCAGCTCCCAGGCGCCCAGGCGGCGCTGGTCGGCGCCGGTGAAGGCCCCCCGCTCGTGGCCGAACATCTCGCTCTCGATCAGGCTGGCGGGGATGGCCGAGCAGTTGATGGCGATGAAGGGCTTGTCGCGCCGGGGGCTGAGCTGGTGGATGGCGCGGGCCACCATCTCCTTGCCGGTTCCGCTCTGGCCGGTGATCACCACGCTGGCCTTGGAGGGGGCGACCTTCTCCACCAGCTCCATCGCCCGGCGCATGGGTGGCGAGCTGCCCACCAGGCCCACGCCGGAGTCCACCTGGCCCAGCCGGCGGCGCAGGACCTGCATCTCGTGCAGGGTTTCCTTCTTCTCCAGCGCCCGCTGGAGGATGACCTTGAGCCGGGCCGGGTCGAGCGGCTTCTCCACGAAGTCGAAGACCCCCTCCCGCACCGCCTCCACCGCCGCGTCGATGGTCCCCTTGCCGGTGATGATCACCACCGGGGTGTCGGGCTGCTCCTCGCGCAGCGCCCGCACCAGGGCCAGCCCGTCCAGCTTGGGCATCACCAGGTCGCTGACGATCACGTCGGGATGGATTTCGGCCGCCATCTTCAGCGCGCCGTGGCCGTCGGCGGTCTGCTCCACCTCGTATCCCCAGCGCTGCAGCAGCTCGGCGAACAGCTCCCGGGTGGACTCCTCGTCGTCGACGATCAGGATGCGGGCCTTCGGCATGGAAGCTGGTTACCTCCGGTGGAGGAAGGTGAGGGAGAGGAAGGCGCCCCCTTCGGCAGGGGTTTCGGCCGAGAGCTCGCACGACGCCTGCTGGGCGAGCGCGCGCATCGCCTCCAGGTGCGGCTGCGCCTGGGCGCGGTTGCCCAGCCCGCCCCCGGCGCGCAGCTCGAGGACCGCGGAGGCGCCCCGCGCCTCCACCTGGACGTCGACCGCCCCGCCGTCGCGCGCCAGCTCCACGGAGGCGAGGAAGGCATGGGCCACGAGGTCGCCCAGGACCAGGGCGCTGGACTCCACCTCCAGCGCTTGCGGGCCGTGCTGCGAGACCTTCACCGTGGCCCGGCGGACGTCGTAGGCGAAGAGCTGCCCCGCCCGGCGCACCGCGGCCGCCAGGTCGGGAGGCAAGCCCGCCGGCACCGCGAACTCCCCGAAGGCGCGGAGCAGGTCGTCCACCCGCCCGATCCCGTCGCGCATCGCCGCCAGGTGCTTCTCGATGGGGGAGCCGCCCTGCCGGCCGGGGGAAGCGATCTTCTCCGAAAGTAGCTGGAGGTGGAGCACCATGT
>DATKAG010000088.1:0-11571 GCA_035498355.1 Myxococcales bacterium
CGCAGCGCGGCGAACTTGATACACAGGCGCCATGGCACAGACGAGCCTCTCCGAAAAGACGCTGCGCGAGCTGAGCGACAGGCTGCGGGCGGAGCACAAGACCCTGGCCCGGCACTACCCGGGCGAGTCGGGCACCCGGCAGCCGGTGCACACCGTGTACGGCGGCTCCCACCTCTTCAAGAGCGACACCACCCGCAAGCTGGGCGACCTGGCGCTCAAGGCGCTGGGGCAGTACGCGCCCACGCCTGCCTCCTTCGCGGAAGCGATCCGCATCGAGCAGGAGGTGGCGGAGACGGTGTACGCGCGCGTGCAAGAGAAGCTGAAGCGCGAGGCGGTGGAGGACTTCCGCATCGACTTCGAGGACGGCTACGGCATCCGCTCCGACGAGGAGGAAGACGGCCACGCGGCCCAGGCGGCGAAGGAGTGCAGAAAGGGGCTGGAGAACGGCACCCTCAGCCCCTTCATCGGCATCCGCATCAAGTCTCTCTCCGGGGAACTGGCGCCGCGGGCCCTGCGCACACTGGACATCTTCCTCACCAGCCTGGGCAAGAAGCTGCCGCCCAACTTCGTCGTCACCTTGCCCAAGATCATGTCCGCCGGCGAGGTGGGGGCGCTGGTGGCGGCCTTCGAGGCGCTGGAGCCGAAGCTGGGGCTGCCCACGGGATCGCTCAAGGTCGAGTGCATGGTGGAGACCACCCAGTGCATCCTCGGCCCGGCCGGGGCCTCCCTGCTTCCCCGGTTCATCGAGGAGGCGAAAGGGCGGATGACCGGGGCGCACTTCGGAACCTACGACTACACGGCCTCCTGCGACATCACCGCCGCGCACCAGGCCATGCGCCACCCGGCCTGCGACTTCGCCAAGCACATGATGAAGGTCGCCTACGCCGGCACCGGCGTCTTCCTCTCCGACGGGGCCACCACCACCATGCCGGTGGCGCCGCACAAGGGCGACGCCCTGGGCGAGGAGCAGAAGCGGGAGAACACCCGGGCGGTGCACGCCGCCTGGCGCCTGCACGCTGACGACCTGCGCCACTCGCTGGCCAACGGCTTCTATCAGGGCTGGGACCTGCACCCGGCCCAGCTTCCCAGCCGCTACGGGACGGTCTACGCCTTCTTCCTCCGCAGCCTGCCCGCCACCGTGGTCCGGCTGAAGAACTTCATCGACAAGGCGGCGCAGGCCACCCTGCACGGCGACATCTTCGACGACGCGGCCACCGGCCAGGGCCTGCTCAACTTCTTCCTCAGGGGCGTGAACTGCGGCGCCCTGACCGAGGCGGAGGCGCTCTCGACCGGCCTGACGATCGACGAGTTCCGCGGCCGCTCGTTCTTGAAAATCCTCCAGAACCGACGCGCAGGGTCGAGACCAGGAGCCTGACCCCGAGGTCGAAGGCGTCGTCGCGGTGCCCGGCGAAGAAGGGCGCCGCGGCGTAGACCAGGGGGAAGCGGAGGCGCTGCTCCTCCAGCGACACCGGCTCGGAGGCGGAGCGGACCGCGGCATTTTCCTGCAGCGCGCAGCCGGCGAGGAAGTATCCGCCCACCCGGAACATCCCCACCGCCTCCTCCAAGGAGTTCCCCGCCTCCACGAAGAGCCAGAGCAGGCCTTCGATGAAGCGCAGCCCGGGCGCCGAGTTCATGCGGTGCTGCACCACGTGCGGGAAGAAGCGGTGGTGCTCCTGCGCCAGCGCCCGGTAGGCGCGGAGGGAGATCTCCGCCCGCTCCTCCAGCGAGCCGGGGACATCGGGAGGATACGGGAGCGAGCCGATCAGCCGGTCGGCCAGGGCATCGAAGAGGTGCGCCTGGCCGGGGAAGTGGTGGTAGAGGCTCATCGCCTCCACCCCCAGCATCCTCCCCAGCTTGCGCATGCTGAAGCCCTCCAGCCCCTCGCGGTCGAGGAGGCGGAGGGCGGCGTCGAGGATCCCTTCGCGGGTCAGGGGCTTGCGGCTCACGCTTGACAGCTTACGCTGTAAGGGTACCATGGGCAATCATCCTTACATCGTAAGGGAGAGGCCCATGAAGCTGGAAGACGTCCTCGGCCCCGCCGTCCCCGTCGTCTACTTCGGCATGATGGCGGTGGAGGCCTTCCGCCCGGCCCGGAAGTTCCCCCGCATCCCCTTCTGGCGCCTCACCAGCCTCGCCTTCGTGGCCATGCTGGCCGGCCTGGGCGCCGTCGCCCCGCTGCTGCTCGACCCGGCCTGGCTCCGGGCGCACAGCCTGATGGATCTCTCGCGGCTCGGTTTCTGGCCCGGCGCCGCCACCGGCTTCCTCGCCGCCACCTTGGCCAGCTATGCCTTCCACCGCGCCTGCCACCGCTCCCCCGCTCTCTGGCGGGCGGTGCACCAGCTCCACCACAGCCCCGGCCGGGTGGACATCGCCGGCTCGGTCTTCTTCCACCCGCTGGAAGGGCTCCTCGGCCCGCTCCTGGGAATCGCGGTGACCGCGTTCCTCCTCGGCCTCGATCCCCGGACGGCCGCTCTGGTGAGCTTCGCGATGATCTTCTGCTCCACCTTCCAGCACTGGAACGTCCGCACCCCGCGCTGGCTCGGGTACCTGATCCAGCGTCCGGAAGCGCACTGCATCCACCACGAGCACGGGGTGCACGCCTGGAACTACGGGCTGCCGCTCTGGGACCTGGCCTTCGGCACCTTCCGCAATCCGGAGAGCTGGGAAGGCCGGGCGGGTTTCGACCAGCCGGGCGCGCGGCGCGTGGGCGCCATGCTCCTCTTCACGGACGTCAGCCGGCCGCCTCAGAAGGCGTAGCCGAGGATGGTCTTGAAGATCAGCGACCGGCTGGCCGACGTCAGCCCCTCGCCCACGGCAACGTTCACCTCCAGGCCCTTGAAGGCAATCAGGTCGACGGCCTCGAACAGGTAGTGCTCCTTCACCGCCAAGGACGCGTAGTACTCCAGGCCCACGGCCAGGGGGCCCAGCTTCACCTTGGCCATCGCCCCCGGATCGAAGGAGAGCGGGAACCCGATGTTGGGGTTGGCGGCGAGGAGGAAATGCTCGTCGTCCCAGGCGAGGATGGGCCGGATCTCCCCTCCCCATCCTTCGTCCGGGATGCGGGAGATCTCCAGGTTCAGCCCCAGGCGCAGGTGCTCGTAGAAGCCCTCCGGGGTGACGAACTTGGTGCGCAGCTTGGCGCCCTGGTACTTGCCGTCGGAGGTCTGGAGGTACCCGCCCAGCTCCCAGAAGGGAAAGAGCCCGAAGGAGGGCTCGAAGGTGACGTTCAGCGGCCCTCCTTCTCCGTAGTTGGTGTGCATCTCCAGGCCGAACTGGCCGGGCGCGTCCGCGGTCCCGTCGTAGACCTGGATCTCGTAGGCGTCGAATGCCAGGGCGGGGGCGGCCCAGAGCAAGGTGAGGAAGGCGGCCCTCAAAAGACCGGCGTCTCGGTGTACGTGCCGAACACCTCCCGCAGGCGGGAGACGATCTCGCCCATGGTGGCGCGCGCCTTGGCCAGCTCGATGGTCACCCCCATCAGATTTGCCTCCGGGCTGCGCGCCTGCTTCGCCAGCTCCTCCAGGAGCGCCTGCACCTTGCCGCTGTCGCGCTCCTTGCGCACCCGCCGGGTCCGCTCGACCTGCCGCTTCTCCACCTCCGGGTCCACCTTGTGGATCTCGATGTTCTCCTTGCGCGCCGGCTCGGCGTGCTTGTTCACTCCGATGAAGGGGTACTCGCCCGAGGCGCGCCTCCGAACCGTCTGGTAGGCGGTCTCCGAGATCTCCCGCTGGAAATAACCCTCCTCGATGGCCCGCACCGTCCCGCCCATCGTCGCCACCTTGTCGAGGATGGCGAAGGTGCGCCGCTCCAGCTCGGTGGTGAGCGACTCCACGTACCAGGACCCGCCCAAGGGATCGATCACGTTCGCCACCCGCGTCTCCCCGGCGATGATCTGCTGCGTGCGCAGGGCGATCTTCATCGCCTCCTCGCTGGGGATGGCGTAGGCCTCGTCCAGCCCGTTGGTGTGCAGGGACTGCGCCCCGCCCAGCACCGCGGAGAGGGCCTGCAGGGCGGTGCGCACGATGTTGTTCATCGGCTGGGGTTTGCTCAGGGTGGCGGCCGCCGTCTGGCAGTGGAAGCGCAGGCGCATCGACTCCGCCTTCTTCCCCCCGAAGCGCTCCTTGACGATCTTCGCCCACACCCGCCGGGCGGCGCGGAACTTGGCGATCTCCTCGAAGAAGTCCTGCTGGGCGACGAAGTAGAAGGCCAGCCGGGGTGCGAACTCGTCCACCTTCACCCCCGCCCTGGTGACCTCCTCCAGGTAGGTGACCGCGTTGCACATGGTGAAGGCCAGCTCCTGCAGCGCGTTCGCCCCGGCCTCGCTGATGTGGTAGCCGCTGATGTTGATGGGGTTGTAGCGGGCCAGGTTGCGCGCCGAGTAGACGATGATGTCGCGCACGATCCTCAGCGACGGGCGGATGGGATAGATCCACTCCTTCTGCGCCATGTACTCCTTGAGGATATCGCACTGCACGGTGCCGGAGAGCTTGTCCAGGTCGTAGCCCTTCTCCTGCGCGTGGGCCACGTACATGGCGAGCAGGATCCAGGCGGTGGGGTTGATGGTCATCGACACGGAGATCTTTTCCAGGTCGATCCCGTCGAAGAGCGCGGCTACGTCGTCCAGGGTGTCGACGGCCACCCCTTCCCGCCCCACCTCGCCCAAAGAGCGCGGGTCGTCGGAGTCGTAGCCCATCAGGGTGGGCATGTCGAAGTCGACGGAGAGGCCGGTTTGCCCCTGACCGATCAGGTAGCGGAACCTCTTGTTGGTGTCCTCGCCGGTGCCGAAGCCGGCGATCTGCCGCATGGTCCAGGTGCGCCCCCGGTACAGGGTGGGATACGGGCCGCGCGTATACGGGTACTGCCCGGGAAGGCCGATCTCCTCGAAGGAAGTGCCCGCGACGTGCTCGGGCGTGTACACCCGCTCCACCGGGATGCCGGAGAGCGTCTCGTACTTCTGCTTCGCCTCGGGCTGCTTGCGGATGAATTCCGCCAGCTCCGCCTTCTCCCACGCCAGCCGCTGCGCCCGCGCCTTCTCCGCCTGGTCGTCACCTGGCATCGGCCACCTTCCGGTAGAGATCGCGATCGTCGATCACCCGCCTGGCCTTGAACTCCGTCCGCGGGAGCGTGCCCGCCGGCAACAGCTCCAGCCGGGGCCGCACCCCGCACTTCGCCTGCAGGCGCTCGCGCAACAGGCGCTCCAGCGCCGGCAGGTCGGCCACCTCCCTGGCGTACTCCGCCTGCACCAGGAGCTCGTCCATCCGCTCCTTGCGGGAGACGATGATGCGGAACTCGCCCCCGAACCCGGGCACCGCCCGCAGCGCCTCCTCGATGGCGCTGGGATAGATGTTCTCCCCCCGGACGATGAACATGTCGTCGATGCGCCCGTAGATGCCGCGGGGAAGGCGCGGGTAGGTGCGCCCGCAGGGACAGGGCTCGTCGGTCCAGAGCGCCCGGTCGCCGGAGACCAGGCGGATCATGGGCTGGGAGGTGCGCTCGAGGTGGGTGTAGACCGGGGTGCCTTCCTGGCCGCAGGGCACGGGACGGAAGGTCTGCGGGTCGCACACCTGGGTGTAGACGATGTCCTGCCAGAGGTGCATGCCGGTGCGGCGCGAGCACTCGCCGTCGGTCATCCAGGGAGTGACCTCGGCCATGCTGCCCATGTCCACGCAGATGCCGCCGTAGGACTCCTCGATCTGCTTGCGGGTGGAGGGGATCCCCGCGCCGGGCTCGCCGGAGAAGAAGAGGATGCGGATGCCGAAATCCCGCGGGTCGATCCCTTCCTTGCGCGCGGTGTCGGCGAAGTGCAAGGCGTAGCTGGGGGTGGAATAGAAGGCGGTGGGCTTGAGCTCCTTGGCCCACTGCACCCCCATCAGGGTCTGCCCGGCCACCCCGGCCCCGAAGGGGAAGGCGGTGGCGCCCAGGCGCTCCACCCCTTTGAGCGCGCCCCAGGAGCCCATGTAGAGGCTGAAGAAGCTGCAGATCATCACCCGGTCCCCGGGGCGCAGGCCGGTGCCCCAGAGGATCCGGGCGTGGGCCTCGCCGATGCGCTCCCAGTCGTCCGCCCCCACCCCGAAGACGGTGGGGCGGCCGGTGGTGCCGCTGGTGCCGTGGATGCGGGCCACCTGGCCGGGCTCGATGCAGAGGTAGTCGCCGAAGGGAGGGTGCTGCGCCTGCGCGGCCCGCAGGTCGGACTTCTGCACCACCGGGAACTTCGCCAGGTCGTCGAGGGAGCGCAGGGTGGCGGGGGAGACGCCCGCCGCCTCCCAGCGGCGGCGGTAGAAGGGCGCCTTCTCCCAGGCGTAGCGCACTTGCTGCTTCAGCTTCGCCAGGATCGCGGCGTCGCGCTCCCGCGGGTCCGCGGTCTCCAGGTCCCTGCGCCAGTACGGCTCCTCGTCCGGGGGCCGGTAGCGGGGATCGTAGCGCGGAGGCCACTCCATCAGGAGGCCTTCCGCCGGGCGGCGATCTCGCGCATGCGCCCGACGATGGCGTCGGGAGGAGTGTCCTGGAGGAACACCTCGGAAGCGCCCAGCTTCATCAGCTCGGGCACGTCCTCGTCGGGGATCACCCCGCCCACCACCACCGCGATGTCCCCGGCCTCTTGCTCCTTCAAGAGCTCGAGCAGGCGGGGGACCAGCGTCATGTGGGCGCCGGAGAGCAGGCTGATGCCGATGACGTCGACGTCCTCCTGCACGGCGGCGGAGACCACCTGCTCCGGCGTGCGGTGCAGCCCGGTGTAGACCACCTCCATGCCGGCATCGCGGAGCACGCGGGCCACCACCTTCGCGCCCCGGTCATGGCCGTCGAGGCCGACCTTCGCCACCAGGACCCGGATCGGTCGTGCCATGGGAGGGCGTTGTAGGCTCGCCCGGCTCGCCCCCGTCAAGGGCGGCAGAGGCCCGGGTCGATTAGCGGTCAGGCCACCGTGGGGCCGAGGCCGCCGCGCGCCGCCAGCCAGTCGCGCACGGCGTGCCCGGTGCCCAGCGGCCAGGGGCGCAGCTTGTCGGGGGGAATCGCCTTCACCCCGGCGATCTCGTCGCCCACCACGATCTCGCCGTGGCCCCGCACGTGGTAGGCGAGGATCAGCTGGTTCATCTCGTGGAAGGGGTAGGCGCCGATGAAGGAGACGATCTCGCCCTTGAGGCCCACCTCCTCCTTCACCTCCCGGAGCACCCCTTCCTCCGGCGACTCGCCCTTCTCCAAGAAGCCCGAGACCAGGCCGTACCACTTCTCCGGCCAGCCCTTGTTGCGCACCAGGAGGACCGTCTCCCCGTGCTCCACCAGGGCCGCGACCACCGGGACGGGATTGTCGTAGAAGACGTAGTCGCAGCCCTCGCTCGAGCAGACGAGGCGCTCGCGACCGTCGACTTCCCGGGTCACCAGGGCGCTCGCGCAGGCCGGGCAGAACTGCAACCGCGTTGGCACGCGGATTCCGTGCCAAACTGCCGCCCCCATGTCAATCGCGCTGCTCACCTTCGACGTTTTCGGCACGGTCCTCGACTGGCGCGCCGGGCTGCGCGCGGCGCTGGGCGGGAGGCTCGGGGAGGCGGAATTCGAGAAGGTGATCGATCGGCAGGGGGAGCTGGAGAGGGAGTTCCGGCCGTATGCGGAGATCGTCGCCCGGTCGCTGGTCGACGTGCTGGGGCTCGACCCCCAGGCGGCCGCTCGCATCGGCGCCCAGGCCGGCTCCTGGCCCCTCTTCCCGGACTCCGCGGCCGCCCTGCGGCGCCTGCGAAAGGTCGCTCCCTGCGCGGCGATCACCAACAGCGACGCCGCCCACCGCCCGCAGATCGAGGCCCAGCTCGGCTTCGCGCTCGACGGCTGGATCTGCGCCGGCGAGGTGGGGGCCTACAAGCCGGATCCGCGGATGTGGCTGGAGGCTTCGCGGCGCATGAACGTTCCCCCGGGGCCCCGCTGGTGGCACGTCTCCGCCTACGCGGACTATGACCTCCACACGGCCCGCGACCTCGGTCTCACCTGCGTATTCGTGCGGCGGCCCCACTGCCGGCCGGGGCCGGCGGATCGGGAGGTGCCCGACCTCGCCTGGCTGGTTATGGAGGAAGGGTGATCCCCATCCGCGACACCATCCGCTCGCGCAGCGCTCCGGTCGTGACGGTGGCGCTGATCATCGTCAACGCGATGGTCTTCTTCCACGAGATCGGGCTGGGGCCCTATCTGGAGAAGTTCGTCTACGCCTACGGGCTCATCCCCCGCCGCTTCGTCTACTGGCCGGGGGACCCGCTCGACCCGCTCCGCTACCTGCCCATCTTCACCAGCATGTTCTGGCACGGGGGCTGGCTGCACCTGATCAGCAACATGCTCTACCTCTGGATCTTCGGCGACAACGTGGAGGACCGCCTCGGGCACCTGCGCTACCTGCTCTTCTATTTCGTGGCCGGGGCGGCCGCCGGGCTGACGCAGGTGGCGCTCAATCCCAACTCCGCCCTGCCCACGGTGGGGGCCTCCGGCGCGATCGCGGGGGTGCTCGGGGCTTACCTGGTCAGCTTCCCCCGCTCGCGGGTCCTCACCCTCATCCCCATCATCATCTTTCCCTGGTTCGTGGAGATCCCCGCCTTCTTCTACCTGGCGTTCTGGTTCATCCTCCAGCTCCTGGAGGGGCTGGGGTCCCTGGGCATGCCCGAGACGGGCGGTGTGGCGGTCTGGGCGCACGTCGGGGGATTCATCGCCGGGGTGGTGCTGGTCAAGCTCCTGCAGCCGCCCCGGAGCCGCGCGCGGCCCCTGGGAGTGCCGCCCTGAACTTCGCTTGACGCCGCGGCCTGCCGCCGTTTACACGGGGGCGCCCATGACCGGAGTCGTCCCTGCCCTCAACGCCTTGGAAGGCGAGCGCGCCCGCGGGTTCACCTTCGTGGGAGCGAAGGGCCCCGGGGAGGATCTCTTCCTCTCCTTTCACGATCTTCGCCTCGCCGCCCAGCGGCGGGCGGCGCACTATCTCGCCGCTGGCCTGACCCGGGGCGACCGGGTGGCGCTGGTGGTCCCGGAAGGGGAGCACTTCATCCCCGCCTTCCTGGGAGCGCTCTGGGCGGGGATGATCCCGGTCCCGCTCTATCCTCCCCTCTCGCTGGGGAAGCTGGACGCGTTCATGGATGCGCTGGTGAGCATCCTGAACGTGGCGAAACCGCGGGTGCTGGTCACCACCGGGCGGGTGGGGAAGGTGCTCTGGTCGGCGGTGGGGAGGATCCCCAGCGTGGAGAAGGTGATCACCGCGGAGG
The DNA here is from genome assembly GCA_035498355.1 of Myxococcales bacterium. Taxonomy (GTDB): domain Bacteria; phylum Myxococcota; class Myxococcia; order Myxococcales; family 40CM-4-68-19; genus 40CM-4-68-19. The sequence continues at coordinate 9,225 of DATKAG010000088.1, forward strand.
AGCTTGCGGGCGAGCCTGCGGGGGCGCTGCCCGCGGCGGCGGACCTGCGCGACGACGAGGTCGCCTTCCTCCAGTTCACCTCCGGCAGCACGGCGCTGCCCAAGGGGGTGATGGTGACGCACGGGAGCCTGGCCGCGAACTGCGGGGCCATCGTGGGATCCGGCCTCGCGGCGACGGGCGTGGAGGACCGCGCCGTCTCCTGGCTGCCGCTCTACCACGACATGGGGCTGATCGGGTTCGTCATCGCCCCCGTCTGCTTCGGCATTCCCACCGTCTTCATTCCCACCCTGAGCTTCATCAAGAACGCCACCCTCTGGATGGAGACCATCCACAAGCACCGCGGCACCCTGAGCTTCGCCCCCAACTTCGCCTACGCGCTGGTGACGAAGCGGGCCAGGCCGGAGCAGATCGCGCGCTGGGATCTCTCCAGCATGCGGGTGTTCGGCTGCGGGGCGGAGCCCATCAACCCGGACACCATGCGCGCGTTCGTCAAGGCGATGGAGCCGGCGGGGCTCAATCCCACCGCCCTGCTTCCCTGCTACGGGATGGCGGAGGCCACCCTGGCCATGTCGTTCGTGGGGCTGGACGAGCCGCTGCGCACCGACCGGATCGACGCGGAGAAGTACCACGGCGAGCACCGGGCGACGCCGGTCTCGAACGGATCGGCGTTCCTCGAGGTGGTGGACTGCGGGCGGACGTTCCCCGGGCACCAGATGTCGGTGCAGGACGAGCACGGGCGCCTGTTGCCCGACCGCCAGGTGGGGGAGTTGTGCTTCCGCGGACCGAGCGTGGCGGCGGGATACTGGGAAGACGCGGCGGCCACCCGGGCCAGCTTCCGCGACGGCTGGCTGCACACCGGGGACCTCGGGTACATGGCGGACGGCCGGGTGTTCATCTCCGGGCGCATCAAGGACATCCTCATCGTCCACGGGCGCAACTACTATCCGCAGCGCATCGAGTGGCTGGTGGACGAGATCCCCGGGGTGCGCAAGGGGAGCGCGGTGGTCTTCACCCGGCCCGGGAAGGCCTCGGAGGAGATCGTGGTGGCGGCGGAGAGCCGCACCGACCAGCCCGAGGCGCTGCGGGCGCAGATCGTGGCCAGGGTGAGCGAGGAGTTCCAGCTGGCGGTGGCGGACGTGGCCCTGGTGGCGCCGGGCACGCTGCCCAAGACGTCGTCGGGCAAGCTGCAGCGGCGCAAGACGCGCGAACAGTACCTGGCGGGCAGCATCGGCCGCGTGGGACGGGGCGGGAGCACGCGGCTGGCCGTGGCCAAGCACCTGGCTCTCTCCTGGGTGGGCCGCGCCCGCCACGAGATGCGCAAGCTCCTGGGAGGATGAGTTCGATGGCCGATCGGATCGACGTGATCGAGATGTTCAAGCAGGCTGCCTTCGAGGTGGACAACCGCCGCCTCCCCGACCTGCAGGCAGACACCGTCATCGCCTCCTTGGGCATGGACTCGGTGGCCATCATGGAGCTGGTCAGCTGGTTCGAGGAAAAGCTGGGCCTCCGCATCCCCGACGAAGACCTCTCCAAGATCCGCACCGTCCGCGATCTCCGCGACACCGTCGCCCGCCTGGCCCCCGACAAACAATTCGCCGCCTGACCTAAGACGTCAGCCGGAGATCGGGGACACATAACGCAACTCCCCGTGCCAAAGTTGCCCCCTCTTCCTGGGGCACCCCGTGTGGAGGGGGACCCGGCCTGCGCGGCCTGAGGACGCGGCCGAGAGCTTTCTCGAGATCATCGATGAAAGCGTCGGACCCCAAGGGCCGGCCAGTTGTTTCGTTCCCGCGGAGTTCCTTCGCGATGCTCGCGTCGACGGCGGTGCGAAGGAAGTCCTCCCAGTTTCCCGCGAGCGCGAGCAACGGAGCCACGGTCACGAGCGCGTCGTCGCGGCCGGACAGATGCGCGCGGGCGCTGCTCCAGACATAGTCGGCGGGACCCGGTACCAGCCGTGCGCGGACCGGATTGAGCTCGATGTACCGGGCAGCTGCGAGGGTGTAGCGCTCGTCCATCACGTAGGAAGCGAACCGGCCTTGCCAGAGACAGCCGCGCCACCCTTGGCGCTGGTTGATCTCCCACGTGTAGCGGCGGTGAGCCTGGGCGATCGCCTCGCGGAGCCCCTCCGCGGTGGACGGGACGGCGATCAGATGTGCGTGGTTGGGCATCAGGCAATACGCCCAGATCTCCACGCTGCACTTGCGACACCAGTAGCCCATCAGAGCCAGGTACAGAAGGTAGTCGTCGGTGCGGAAGAAGGTTTGCTGCCTGCGGTTGCCGCGCTGGGTGAGGTGGTGCGGCAGACCGGGGACGATAGCGCGTGCGAGACGTGGCATGCGACCCGGAT
>DATKAG010000089.1:0-3812 GCA_035498355.1 Myxococcales bacterium
GAAGTCGCCCTGCCGGGCCGCGGTCAGCGCCTGCAAAAGCTGCCGCAGGCGCGCTTCCTCGGTCGGGGAATGCCCGTTGCCGTTCGCCGGAGGTCCGCCCTTGCCCCGCCTCTTGCCCCTGGAAAGCGACTCTCCCGCAACATCGTGAATCTCGCCCACGGTGGACTCCTTCTTGGTCCCGTGGACAGTCGTCCGAATGCGCCGCGCGCGCTGCTTCCTGTCAGAATTCCTGTGCAGCAGCGAACTGCAAAAATGAAAGCCGCGACGGCAAGTGCAGACGGTTGGACACTCCCCGGGCCGCGCCCACGCATAGCAGCGCGACGCCGCCGGCCGCAGCGGATTCGTGCTCGCACGCGGGGCGGCCGGGGCGGCGGGCGGACGGCGCCGTCAGAGGTGCGCGAGCAGCCGCTGCACGTCGGCGCCGGAGAAGCCGAAGGTTTCCTGAAGCGTGGCCAGCGCCTCGGCGTCCTCGGCGGCCAGCTCCCCGTCGGCGTGCAGCACCCGGGCGCAGCAGCGGAAGGCCAGCTCCTGGTCGGGGCGCTGGCCCAGGCCCGCCGCCGCCTCGCGGATGCAGGCCTCCACTCCCTTCTTCTCGATGCTCTCGCGGATGCCGCGCGCCAGCTCCCCGCGGTTGCCCAGCGCCGCCAGCGCCGGCTCGGAGGCGGCGATGCGCTGCACGGCCAGCGCCTCGCCGGGCTGCACCTTCCCGTCCGCGAAGGCGGTGAGGACCATCAGCTGGTAGATGCGGGAGGCGGCGGTCATGGGTGGGTGGCCAGCACCAGCAGCCGCTCCACGTCCTCGGGGGAGAGCGCCCAGTCCTGGCGGAGGATGCGGAGCACCTTCGCCTCCTCGCTGGGGAACCGCCCGTCGGCGCCGCTCACCTTGGCGCAGCACTGGAAGGCCAGCTCCCTTTGCGCGGGCAGGGTGATGCCGGCGGCGGCCTCCCGCACGCAGGGCTCCAGGCCCTCGCGGGCCAGGCTGGCCTTGGCCGTGACATCGATGTTGGCGGTGGGGCCCAGCTCGCGAAGGGAGGGGATCTGCGCGGCCAGCCGGTGGATGGTGAGCGCCTCGCTCCCCTCGAACCTTCCGTCGGACCAGGCGGTGAGGAACATCAGCTCCAGGATGCGTCGGGCCGTCTCCATGGCCCTACTCTACCGCTCCCGGAGATAGACGGCGGGGCGGAAGCGCAGGAGCCCCTTGGCCCCCAGCTCCGCGTACAGCTGCTGGACATGCTTCTCCAGCATGGAGCCTTCCAGGCGGAGGCCCAGGTCGCGGATGCGCCGGGAGAGGATCTCCCGCGCCTTGGGGGGGGCGTCTGCTCGAACGACTGCATCGGCAGGAAGAATGGCGACGGCCCCATCGGACCGCGAGGGCGCCGGCCGTGGGCCGGCCCGGCTGCCCGCCGGACTACCGGGCGTTCCCGGGGCTGTGCGAGACTCGCCCGCCCATGCGCCTGCACCTCATCGACGGCACCTTCGAGCTCTACCGGGCCCACTTCTCCAAGCGGCCGGCGAATCCGATGAAGGCGACGCGCGGGCTGGCGCAGTCCCTGCTGGCGCTGCTGGTGGACCCTGCGGAGAAGGTCACCCACCTGGCGGTGGCCTTCGACAACCCGATCCGCTCCTTCCGCAACGATCTCTTCCCCGCCTACAAGTCCGACGAAGGAGTTCCTCCGGAGCTGCGGGCGCAGTTCGACTCCGCGGAGGAAGCGGTCCGCGCGGTGGGCGCGGTGGTCTGGTCGATGCGCGAGTTCGAAGCCGACGACGCCCTGGCCACGGCGGCGGCCCGCTACCGGAGCGAGGTGGAGCAGGTGCGCATCCTCACTCCCGACAAGGACCTCGGCCAGTGCCTGGAGGCGGACCACGTGGTGCAGGTGGACGTGATCCGCAAGCGGGTGATCAACGAGGAGGCGCTGCGCCAGCGGCGCGGGGTGAGGCCGGAGTCGATCCCCGACCTGCTCGCCCTCACCGGCGACGACGCGGACGGCATCCCCGGCCTGCCCGGATTCGGCGAGCGCACCGCGGCCGCGCTGCTCGACAGGTTCCTGCACCTGGAGAACGTTCCCCTGGACGGCCGGGGATGGCCCGCCTCGCTGCGCGGCGCGGACCGGCTGGCCGCCACCCTGCGCGAACGCCTCGCCGACGTGCTCCTCTACCGCGAGCTGGCAACCCTGCGCCGCGACGTGCCCCTGCGGGAATCGCTGGAGGACCTGCGCTACCGGGGCCCCGACGAGGCGCGTTTGCGACAGATCCTCGATCCCTTGCCCCAATCCGCGCCCGGGCCGACATAGATTGTGCCCGTGAGGCTCCTCGCCGCCCTCCCCCTGCTCTTCGCCGCCCTGCTGCTCGGGCAGGGCCGCGCTCCCTCCCGGACCTCGCGCAGCCGGGCGGACGGCGGCCCGATCCTGCTGGGGACCGATCCCCCGGGCCGCCTGCGTCCGGCGCCGGCTTCCGACGCCGGCATGGCCCAGGCCGACGCCGGCCCCGACGAGGTGCACCGCGAGCTCCAGGCGCTGCGCGCCCGCGTCGACGCGCTGGAGCAGGAGCGCGCCCGCTCGCAGGAGACCTCCCAGCAGCTGCAGGAGATCAGCAGCGAGCTGCAGCAGCTGCGCCAGCAGGTGGCCGACGGCGATGCCCAGCGCCAGGCCGCCGAGACCGAGCAGCGCGAGCACCACGCCGACGTGGACTCCGCGGTGAGCGTCCTCTACTCCGCCCGGCAGCGCCTGGAGTCGGGCAACGCCTCCATCGACGCCGAGCTGAACCAGGCCCAGGCCGCCTTCTCGGGCCAGGCCCGCCGCGACTTGCAGGCGGCGCGGGCGGCGCTGCAGAACAAGGACCTCTCCACCGCCCGCACGCTCTTGTCGGCGGCCATCTCGGACGCGCAGGCGGGCCGGTAGCTCCGGCCGTCCGCGCTTGCCCTAGACTGCGGCGCCATGAGCGTGCGCATCGAGAAGCAGGGGCCGATCACCACGGTCATCCTCAGCCGGCCGCAGGCGCGGAATGCGGTCGATCCGGCGACGGCCAAGGCGCTGGCGGATGCCTTCCGGGCCTTCGACGCGGACTCAGAGGCGAGCGTGGCGGTGCTCTGGGGTGAAGGGGGGACCTTCTGCGCCGGCGCGGACCTCAAGGCGTTCGCCGAGGGCCGGTATGATCGCGTGCCGGAGGACGGGGATGGGCCGATGGGGCCGTCGCGGCTGCTGCTCGACAAGCCGGTGATCGCGGCGGTGGAGGGCTACGCGGTGGCCGGCGGGTTGGAGCTGGCGCTCTGGTGCGATCTGCGGGTGCTGGCCGACGACGCGACGTTGGGAGTGTTCTGCCGGCGCTGGGGAGTGCCGCTGATCGACGGCGGCACCGTGCGGCTGCCGCGACTGATCGGGCTTTCGCGCGCCCTCGATCTGATCCTCACCGGCCGGCCGGTGAAGGCGCAGGAGGCATTGCAGATGGGCCTGGCCAACCGTCTCGCCCCCAGGGGCGCCGCGCGCGAGGCCGCAGTAGCGCTGGCGCACGAGATCGCCGCCTTCCCGCAGCTCTGCATGCGCACCGACCGGCGCTCGACTTACGACCAATTCGACCTGGCGTTCCCGGACGCAATGCGCAACGAGCTCCGCCACGGCAACCGGGCGCTGGAGGCGGGAGCCAGGGAGGGCGCCAAGAGGTTCGCCGAGGGGGCCGGCCGGGGCGGGAAGTTCTGAGCTGCATTCCGTCCCAGGACGGCAGTCCCTACCCCTGCGGCAGTCGCGGGGGGCGTGGTCCGTGCACCACCGCCCCCCGCAGCGGCGCGTACTCGAGCTCGGTTCGCGAGCGCACGCACCT
>DATKAG010000090.1:0-2029 GCA_035498355.1 Myxococcales bacterium
ACGTCCTGCAGGACGATGGTGGCGCCCGCCACCGCCCCCTGCTCGGAGTAGAGTGGCGTGGCCCGGGGCAGGAGCCTGCGGTCGCGGACGGGCAGCGCCTCCTCCAGCCCCTTGGGGACGTAGGGCCCCTTCCCGGCCAGCACGTGCGAGCGGACCTTCTCGATGGCGGAGCGAAGCTCGGGCTCGATCCGCTCCAGGGGCTGCTCCCCGGCGTGCACTTGCAGCTCCCGCTCCGCGCTCTCGTTGACGTTGAGCAGCGACCCGTCCGCCCCCACCACCAGCACCGGGTCGGGCAGGCTGTCGATGGCGGCCTGCGAGGACTGCTGCGCCTGGAGGAGCTCGCCCAGCGAGCTGCTGCGGTACTCCCGCAGCTTGTCCGCCATGGTGTCCAGCTCGCGGCCCACCTGGGCGATCTCGTCCTCGCCCCCGATCCGCGCCCGCGCCTCCAGGTCCCCTTCCCCGATCCGCCGCACCGCCAGGCTGAGCACGCCCAGCGGTCGCAGCGCCTGGCGGGTGAGGGAGACGGAGGCGAACAAGCAGAGGGCCAGGGCCACGAGCGTGGAGTAGAGCAGGAGCGAGCGGTTGCGCTCGGCGACGCGCCGCGCCTGGTCGCTCTTCAGGAGCATCGCGTCCTGGTTGATCTCCAGGATCCTCTCGGTGGCGTCCTTGACCTCCAGGAAGGCCGGCTGCAGCTCCTCGAAGTACCGGCGGCGCAGCTCCTGGGGGTCGCCGAGCTTGCGGAAGGCCTGGTAGCGCTCCAGGTAGCCGTTCCAGGCCTCGCGCAGCCGGTGCGTGGCCTCGTCCTCTCCCGCCTCGGTGATGTTCTTCTCCTGCACGCCCAGCTGCCCCTCGAAGGAGCGGATGTTCGGCTCCGCCTGCTCGTCGCCCTTGTCGGGCCGGCCGGCGGCGCGGAAGAGAGCGGCGCTGTCCACCCGCTCCGCGCTCTCGTTCATCCGCTGCGCCGCCAGGACGCTGCGGAAGTTGTCCTGGAGGATGCGCTCCGAGCTTTCGCCCAGGGTGGCCACGGTATTCAGCGCCACCACCCCCACCAGCACCAGGCCGGCGGCCAGGGGCGCCTGGGCCAGGAGGAGCTTGCCGCGCAGGGTCACGGCCCCTCCTCGCCGGTCGAGGCCACCACGTGCAGGTCGAAGCCGGTCCCCTCCCGCAAGAGGCGGGTGACGATCGAGCCGCGCAGCACCTGCTTCCACCAGGGTTGCATCGAGCGGCCCACGATCACGTGGGCGATCCCGTGCGTGCGGGCGAAGTCCAGGAGCGCCTGGGCCGGAGCGTCGGACTTGAGCCGCACCACCTCCGCCCCCAGCTCCCTCGCCTTCTCCACGTTCTGCAGCAGGTGGCGCTGGGCCTCGGCGTCGATCAGGTTGGGCGCCTCCTCCGGAGTCTCCACGTAGACCGCGAACCAGTCGGTGTTCAGCCGGCCGGCCATGCGCGAGGCGCGGGAGAGGAGCGCCTTGGCCCGGGGCGGGTCGGAAGAGAGGCAGACCATGATCCGCCCCGAGGCCTTCACCTCCGGAGCGCCCTTGGCGATCCCCGCGCGGTCCAGGCTCTCCGCCACCTCGCGCAGGGCCAGCTCGCGGAGGGTGGCGAGGTTCTGGTCCTTGAAGAAGTGCTCCAGGGCCCAGGGGATCTTCTCCAGGGCGTAGATCTTGCCCGCCCGCAGGCGGTCGAGGAGGTCCTCCACCGCCAGGTCGAGGTTCACCACCTGGTCGGCCTGCTTGAGGAAGTTGTCGGGAACCGTCTCCCGCACCGCCACGCCGGTGGCGCGCTCGATCAGGGCGTTGAGCGACTCCAGGTGCTGCACGTTCATCGCCCCGATCACGTTGATGCCCCCGTCCAGCAGGGCGAGCACGTCCTGGTAGCGCTTGCGGTTGCGCGAGCCCGGCGCGTTGGTGTGGGGGATCTCGTCCACCACCGCCACGGTGGGCGCCCGGCGAAGCACCGCGTCGACGTCCATCTCCTCCACCTGGACCCCGCGGTACTCGGCGCGGTGGCGGGGCACGACCTCCAGGCC
>DATKAG010000091.1:0-3110 GCA_035498355.1 Myxococcales bacterium
CCCAGCTCTTCGGCTTCTTCACCGCGATGTAGTTCACCCCCGCCAGGGCGCCCAGGAGCACCACGGTGGAGACCAGGCTGACGGCCCCGTAGAAGGCGCCCCGGCCCAGCGGGTGCTCGCCGCGATTGGTGAAGAGCCAGAAGGCCACCCCGAGGATGCCGATCGCCAGGCGGGCGATCACTCCGCCGCTGGACACCGTCCCGGTGACGAACAGCCAGTTGAAGACCGCGCTGAACAGCACCACCACGCCGAAGAGGCCGGCGATGCGGCCCCAGTTCTTCAGGTTCATCGGATCAGCTCCAGCGGTGGGCCTCGACCGCGCGGTTGGTCGCGAACAGGCCGAGCACCACGATCGAGAGGAAGTAGACCACGTCCTTCAGCTCCAAGGTCCCCTTGCTGAAGGAGTCGAGGTGGCTGACGGAGGCGAGGTAGGTGACGAAGTCGCGCACCCAGCCCTCCGCCTCCGAGGCCGTCCAGCCGATGATCCAGGTCATGAGCAGGACCACGAAGGTGATCAGCGCCGCCACCACCTGCGACTCGGTGAGCGAGGAGATGAAGAGACCGATGGCCATGTAGGCCGCGCCCATGAGGAAGAGGCCCAGGTAGCCCAGGCCTACCGAGCGCCACTCCACCCCGTTGGCGTCCTTGGCGACGATCTGCACCAGCAAGGGATAGGTGACGGTGAGCAGGAGCGCGCAAACCAGGATGGCCAGGGAGGCGAGGTACTTGCCCCAGACGATCTGCCCGGGCGTCACCGGGGTGGTGTAGAGCAGCTCGATGGTCTTCTGCCGCTTCTCCTCGGCCACCAGGCGCATGGTGAGGAAGGGGACGATGAAGATCAGGATCACCCCCAGGTTGCCGAAGAGGTTGCGGAAGATGGCGTCCTGGAAGTTGAGGCGGTTGGCCATCTCCCCCTGGTTGAAGCGCATGTACATCAGGGAGGCCTGCTCGTAGGCGCCCAGCAGACGGAGGAAGAAGTAGGAACCGATGACGACGAAGAGGGTGAACATCACGTACGCGATGGGGGTCGCGAAGTAGATGTTCAGCTCCTTCTTGGCGATGGCGATGGCGTTTCTCATGGGAGTCAGACCGAGGTGAGCTTGAGGAAGATCTCTTCCAGCGAGGGAGCGGGGCCCATCCCGCCGTCGGCGGTGGCCGCGCTGGCGTGGGCTTTCTGCAGCCCGGCCAGGGTGTCGTCGGCGACGATCTTCCCCTGGGCGATCATCAGCACCCGCTGGCAGGTGGCCACCACCTCGGGAAGGATGTGGGTGGAGAGGACGATGGTGTGCTTGCCGGCCAGCGACTTGATCAGCTCGCGCACCTCGATGATCTGGGCGGGGTCCAGCCCCACGGTGGGCTCGTCGAGGATCAGCACCTCGGGGTCGCCGAGCAGCGCCTGGGCCAGGCCCACCCGCTGCCGCTGGCCCTTGGAGAGGTTGCCGATCACCCGCTGCACGAACTTGTCCGAGTTGGTCTTCACCGCCACCCGGTCCACCTCGCCCTCCCGCTGCTTGCGGGGGACGCCCTTGAGCTCGGCGACGAAGCGCAGGTACGCGCGCACCGTCATGTCGGTGTAGACCGGCGGCGTCTCGGGGAGGTAGCCGATGCGCCTCTTCACCTCCATCGGCTTCTCGAAGACGTCGAACCCGGCCACCCGCACCGACCCGGAGGTCGGCGGCAAAACGCCGGTGATCATCCGCAGGGTGGTGGTCTTGCCGGCCCCGTTGGGGCCGAGGAACCCGAGGATCTCGCCCTTCTCCACCTTGAAGGTGACGTCGTTGACCGCCTTGAGATCCCGGTAGCTCTTCACCAGATGGGAGACTTCGATCATCGATTTTTCCTCATACGTGGCGGCTCCCAGAACAGAGCACGCCCCGGACCGCTTCCCGAAAAACGGCGCGCAATCTAGAGCAAGGCCGATCCCTGTCAAGCAGGCGGCCGCCCGCCCGGGGTAGACTGAAGTCGTGGGGATCATCGTCCAGAAGTACGGCGGCTCCTCGGTGGCGGACGTGGAGAAGATCCGCCGGGTTGCCGCCCGGGTGGCGGAGACGAGGGCGGGGGGGCGGCAGGTGGTGGTGGTGGTTTCCGCCATGGGGGATACCACTGACGAGCTCTTGGCCCTGGCCCGCAAGGTGACGGACGACCCGCACCGCCGCGAGCTGGACATGCTGCTCACCGCCGGCGAGCGCATCTCCATGGCGCTGCTGGGCATGGCCCTGCACGCCCGGGGGGTCGACGCCATCAGCTTCACCGGCTCGCAGAGCGGCATCATCACCGACGGCGCCCACGCCAACGCCCGCATCGTCGAGGTGCGCCCGGTGCGCATCCTCGAGGCCCTGGAGCGGGGCAAGGTGGTGATCGTGGCCGGCTACCAGGGCGTCTCGCGGGAGAAGGAAGTGACCACCCTGGGCCGGGGCGGCAGCGACACCACCGCGGTGGCCCTGGCGGCGGCGCTGCAGGCGGAGGTGTGCGAGATCTGCTCCGACGTGGACGGCGTGTTCAGCGCCGACCCGCGCATCGTGGCCAACGCCCGCCGCCTCCCCTCCCTCTCCCACGAGGAGATGCAGGAGCTGGCGCTGGCGGGGGCCAAGGTGCTCAACGCCCAGGCGGTGGAGTTCGCCCGCGACCAAGGCATCACCATCCACGCCCGCAGCACCTTCCAGACCGGTCCTGGCACGCTGGTGCAGAGGTCCGCGGCTCGCGAGCTGCGCATCTCCGGGGTGGCGCTGGACGCCGAGGTGCTGGTGGTGCGGGGGAGCGGGGGGCCTGCCGTGCTGGAGGCGCTGGCCCGCCACGGCGCCTGGCCGCGCGAGTCCTGGGACGGCCAGGCCATCGTGCCCCTGGAGAACGTGCATGGGCTTCCGGCGCTTCTGGAGGCGCTGCGTCCCATCGCCTCAGTGGAGGAAGGGCTTTCGCAGGTGAGCGTGGTGGGCACCGGCATCGGCAGCTCGCGGGAGCCGCTGGAGCGGGCCCTGCGCGCCCTCGGCCTTTCGCCCCGGGGCGTGCTGGTCGCCCCCCTGCGCCTCGCCTTCCTGGTCCCGCGCGAGGGCGGCCAGGAGTGCGTCCGGCGGCTGCACGCCGAGTTCGTGGAGAGGAGCTGACGGTGCCCG
>DATKAG010000092.1:0-2264 GCA_035498355.1 Myxococcales bacterium
TCTCGCCGATCTCGCGCCGCAATTCCGGGGTGACCGCCACCGAGGGCGACTCTTCCAGCAGCTTCTGGTGGCGGCGCTGGATGGAGCACTCACGCTCCCCCAGGCTGACCACGTGGCCGTGAGCGTCGGCGAGCACCTGGAACTCGATGTGCCGGGGGCGCTCGATGAACTTCTCCATGTAGAGGTCGCCGTTGCCGAAGGCGGCCGCGGCCTCCGATTGGGCAGCCAGGAACAGGTTGGGCAGGTCCCCCTGGGAGCGGATGACGCGCATGCCGCGCCCGCCGCCCCCCGCCGAGGCCTTCACGATCACCGGAAAGCCGATCTGGCGGGCCCACTCCAGGGCCTCGCCCTCGTTCTGCAGCACGCCCTCGGAGCCGGGCAGGATGGGCACGCCGCTCTGTTTCATGGCCACGCGCGCCTTCTCCTTCTCGCCCATCAGGCGGGTCACCTCCGGGGGCGGCCCGATGAACTTGATATGGCAGGTCTCGCACACCTCGGCGAAGTTGGCGTTCTCGCTGAGCAGCCCGTAGCCGGGATGGATGGCCTCGACGTTGGCGATCTCGGCGGCGCTGATGACGGCAGGGATGTTGAGGTAGCTGTCGGCCAGGCGGGGCGGCCCGATGCAGATGGCCTCGTCGGCGAAGCGCACGGGCAGGCTGTGGCGGTCGGCCTCGCTGTAGATGGCCACCGTCTTGATGCCCAGCTCCTTGCAGGCGCAGATCACGCGCAGGGCGATCTCGCCGCGGTTCGCGATGAGGATCTTCTTGAACATAGGGGCAGGGGCGCGGACTCCTCAGGCACGCGGCCGGATGGCGAACAGGGGCTGGCCGTACTCCACCGGCTGCCCATTGCTCACCAGCTTCTTGACGATCTCGCCGGCAATGTCAGACTCGATCTCGTTCATCAGCTTCATGGCCTCGATGATGCACAGCACCTGCCCGGCGTCGACCGCGTCCCCGGCCTTGACGAAGGGAGGCGCCCCCGGCGAGGGGGCCTCGTAGAAGGTGCCCACGATGGGGGAGTTGATCATGTGCAGGCCGTCCTCTTCCGCGGCCTTGGCGGGGGCGGCGGCCGGCGCGGGCGCGGAGGAGATGGGCGCGGCCACGGGATGGAACTCGGGCGTGGGGGCGGCCGGCATCGCCGGGAGGTGGACGTAGCGGGGCTCAGGCTGCGCCGCCGCGCCACGCTTGATGCGCACCTTGACGTCGCCGCGTTCCAGCTCGAATTCCGCGATGTCCTTCTCGATCAGGAATTCGATGAGTTCTTTCAGCTCTTTTTGGTTCATCGTCGGGTCTGGGACGGAAGCCCTGGGTATGACGGGCCTACAACGTAATCAGTTCCTTGGTGGTCGGGGTCAGCACCCGGCAGCCCTCGGCGGTGACCACCACCATATCCTCGATGCGAACCCCACCCTCGCCGGGGACATAGATGCCGGGCTCCACCGTGACCCCCATGCCGGCCTGGAGCGGCTCTTTCTCGCCCCTCCCCAGGCGCGGCGGCTCGTGGATCTCCAGCCCCACCCCGTGCCCGGTGGAATGGGTGAAATACCTGCCCCAGCCGGAGCGCTGCAGCACCCGGCGGGCGGCCGCATCCACTTGCCCCGCCAGGACCCCTGGCCGCACCTCTTGCACCGCGGCCTGCTGCGCCTCCCGCACCGCCTCGTACATCCCCCGGGCCCGCTCCGTGGGCCGGCCCAGGTACAGAGTGCGGGTCATGTCGGAACAATAGCCCGAGAGTATAACACCGAAGTCGAGGACGACAAATCCATTGTTTGGAATAGGTTGCGAGGAAGCCCGGCCATGGGGAAGGGCGGAGCGCGCGCCCCCCGCCAGAATGGTCTCGAAGGACATCCCCTGGGCGCCGGCGCGCCGCGCCGCGTACTCCAGCTCGGCGGCCACCCGGGACTCCGCCACCCCGGGAAGGATGGAGGGGAGCAGGCCGTCAAACAGGCTGGAGGCCAGCACCACCGCCGCCTCGATCTGCTCCACCTCTTCCTCCTCCTTGAGCATGCGGAGGCCTTCGACCAGCCCGCTGGTCTCCTTGAGGCGCGGGCCCTTGCGCCCGCCGGCGGCGGCCAGGGCGCGCTGGGAGACGGTCATGTGGTCGGCCTCGACCCCGAGGAAGCTGCATCCCTGCAGCCAGGCCACGGCGGCCTGGAGCGCGGAGCCGCGCGCGATGCGCGTCCGGGCGCCCTTCACCTCCGTCCGCACCTGCTGGGCGTAGCGGCCGTCGGTGAAGAAGGCAAAGCGTCCGGCCCCGCGGCC
>DATKAG010000093.1:0-3571 GCA_035498355.1 Myxococcales bacterium
GCTGCAGAAGCGGAAGTACCGGCCGGCCCTGGCCCAGGGGCGGCCGGTGAACGTCTATTACACCTTCAACATCCGCCTGAACCTGCCCGCGCAGTAACCCGGTGTCCCGCCGCCGCCCTCTCCGCAGGAGCCAGAAGGCCCCGGCGACGAGGCCGAGCAGCGCCAGGGGGCCACCCGCGCCCTGCGAGCAGCCGCCGCTGGGGAATCCCACCGCGCTCGCCTGCACCGGCAGCACCCCGGCGTCCGGGGCGGTGCTCACCGGCGGCGTGACCGGATCGGGCGAGGGCGCGGGCGATCCCGCGTCGGGCACGGGCTGGTCGGGCGACCCCGCGTCCGGCTCGGGCGCGGGCGGCGCGGGAGGAGGCGCGGCGAGCTGGGGAGCGACATCGGCCAGCGAGGTCCCCATCACCATCCCGTCGTGGTAGACGACGCCCACCGGCGAGATGCTCGCGTCCCGGTAGAGCCCCTGCTTCAGGTACGCGTACTCGCCGGAATGGAGCGTCTGCATGGCGGTGTGGTCCAGCACCTTGGTCCCGTCGTAGTACAGCTCCACGAAGCCGCTGCCCGACGACGACCAGAGGACGTGCATCACGAAGTCGTGCCAGACGCCGCGCACCAGCGGGGCGCTCCACACCGTCGCGCCGTCGTGCGCGAGCTGGATGGTCTCGCCCTCCACGTCCAGCTCCACCGGCGGCGAGCCGCAGCAGCCGCTGTGGTGCCACTGGGTGAAGACCTGCCAGGCGCCGGTGGGGGCGGGGAAGTCGGAGGGAAAGAGGGTGCTCCAGGCGTACCAGCGCTCGTTCCCCTCCACCTCGTTGAACCCGGAGTCGGAGAGCCTGAGCTCGTTGCGGGTACCGTTCGAGGCCACGTCGCCCTGGTGCAGCTCGGCGCGCAACGCGTAGCGGCCCTGGTGGGCGGGCGACTGGACGATGGTCAGGCGGGCGGGCAGGCCGTCGACCCCGCTCCACTGGGAGACGTCGCCCGTCTCGTAGTCGCCCTTCCAGAGAACGGAGGCCGAAACGGAGGTGGCGAGCGAGAGCAGGAGTGCAGAGAGCGCGAGCGAGCGCATGGAAGCTCCTTTCCCGGGTGTGCTCGTGGCGGGCCGCGAACGCGCGGCCTGCCCGGCTACAACCCGTGGGAGGGGAAGGTCTCTTCCCTGGCGGACGCCTTTGCGCTCGCTCCTTTCCTCACCAGACCGTACATCGGTCGGCGGGCGCCATCGGCGCTCCCGCAGCGCAGGAGAAGGCCTTGGCGAAGTCGGGATTGTCAGAGACCGGCCCGTTCACCCGCCACTGCGCGGTGGAGTGCGGGTTGGTCAGCGCCTGGGTGCGCGCCGCCTCGGGCCGGTAGTTGGTGCACCACACCTGGGCGAAGGCGATGAACGCCTGCTGCTCGTCGTCGAACCCGTTCACCGGGCCGGGCGTCTGGCCCTGCCGCTTGGCGCGCAAGGCCGCGATCATCAGCTTCAGCCCCCCGATGTCGCCGATGTTCTCCCCCAGGGTGAGCCGGCCGTTGAGGTGCACGTCGTCCACCGCCAGGTAGCCGTCGTATTGCTTCGCCACGCAGGCGGCCCGCTCCTCGTAGGCCTTGGCTACCCCCGGCGACCACCACTCGCGCAGGTTTCCGTCCCCGTCGAACTTGCGCCCCTGGTCGTCGAATCCGTGCGTCAGCTCGTGCCCCATCACCATCCCCAGCCCGCCGTAGTTGGAAGGCACCGGCGCCTCGGGGGAGAAGAAGGGGAGCTGCATGATCCCCGCGGGGAAGACCATCTCGTTGAGCGAGGCGCTGTAGTAGGCGTTGACGGTGGGGGGCGTCATCCGCCACTCGTTGCGGTCCACCGGCTTGCCCAGCTTGGCCAGGTCGCGCGCGGTCTCGAAGCGGGCGGCGGCGAGCACGTTCTCCAGCAGCGACTCCCGCCCCACCGGGAGCTTCTCGTAGTCGCGCCAGCGCTCCGGGTACGCCACCTTGTTGTCGATCTTGTGCAGCTTGTAGAGCGAGGCCTTCTTCGCCGCCTCGTCCATCCAGCCCAGGCCGGCGAGGTTCGACTCGAAGGCCTTCTCGATGTTGACGATCATCTCCCTGGCCATCGCCTTGCCCTCGGCCCCCACGGTGGTGGTGACGAAGGTCCGCCCCAGCGCCTCCCCCAGGGCCCGGTCGGTCATCTGCACGCAGCGCTTCCAGCGGGGGAGGATGGCCTTGGCCCCGGTGTGCGCCCGGGTGTAGCGGAAGCGCTCCTCCACGAACTTCTGCCCCAGGCTGTCGGCGGCGGCCTCCAGCGCCCGCCACTTGAGGTAGACGCGCACCTCGTCCAGGCGCCCGTGGGCGAGCAGGGCGTCGAAGGCCTTGAAGAAGTCCGGGGCGGTGACGTTGATGGCCTGCACGTCTCCCGCCCCCACGGCGGCGAAGTAGTCGTTCCATTCGAAGTGCCGGTCCTGGGTGAGCAGGCCGCTGCGGTCGAGGCGGTGGTAGACCTTGTTGGGATCGCGGCGGGCGACCCGGTCCAGCGAGGCCCTGGCCAGATCCGTCTCCAGGGCGAAGATGCGCTGGGCGTGCGCCTGGGCCTGGGCGTCGCCGGCCATGGCGAGCATCTTGCCCACGTGATCGAGGTAGAGCTCGCGCAGGGCCTGGGACTTCTTGTCGTCGCGGAAGTAGTAGTCGCGGTCGGGGAGGCCCAGGCCGCCCTGGTCCAGGTTGCCGATCACCTGGGTGGCGTCCTTGAAGTCCTGGCGGGAGGCGAAGGCGAAGAAGGGCCGCGCGCCGGAGCGGTGCATCTGCGCGATCTGCCGGGCCAGCCCGCGGCCGTCGCCCACCTGGTCGATGGCCTGCAGCTCCTTCTGCAGGGTGGCGAGGGAGGCGGTCTCCGCCTTCTGCTCGTCCATGCAGGTGGAATAGAAGTCGCCCACCTTCTGCGCGAAGGGGTCGGCGGGGTCGGCCTCTCCCCGGGCATCCCGCTCCACGATCTGCCGGAGCTGCGCCTCGTTGCGCTCGAGGATCTCGCTGAAGGCCCGGCCCCACTGCGGGCGATCCTCGGGGATGGGCGTGCGCTTGAGCCAGTTGCCGCAGGCGAACTTGTAGAAGTCGTCGCAGGGCTTCACCGAGCGGTCGAGGGCGGAGGGATCGATGCCCGGCGGGGGCGCGGGCGGCGGCTCCTGCCGCGCCGAGGGCGCCTGCGCTGCCGCGGGCGCCGGGCCGGTCTGGGCCGAGGGCTGCGCGCCGGTCACTTGGGCCGCGGGCGGGGCGGACGCCCCTGGGGAGGCCTCGGCGGCTTGCCGCGCCTCGGGCGCGGACTTGCAGGAGAGGACGGCGACGCAGAGAAGCGCGGCGGCGATTCGCATGAGGACCCCGGGGAAGGTCAGGTGGCGCATCCTACGCGGGCTGCCGGCCCGCGCCCACGACCGCGTTGGGATATGTGTCGGAGCGTGCGCGTTCTCGGGATCGGCGAGTCGAACGACCTGGGCGAGATGTACCGGCGGCTGCGGGCCGCGGGGCACGAGGTGCGGGTGTACGTCTCGGACGAGGCCTGCCACCCGGTGCTTTCGGGGATCGTCGAGCGGGTTCCCGACTGGCGCGC
>DATKAG010000094.1:0-4655 GCA_035498355.1 Myxococcales bacterium
GCGCGCTCTTCCTTGCCCTGCTCCTCGCCCTCGCTCCCGCCGCCTTCGCCCAGCCCGCCGGCGCGCCCGGGCACTGGTCGGTGGCCACGGGCGAGACGGTGAGCCCGGATCGCGACGCCATCGCCCTCCAGCTCGGCTGGCCGGGGGCCAGCTTCGCCTACCTGCACGGGCTCTCCGACCGCAGCGACGTGGGGATCAAGTTCGACCTGCTCTTCGCCCGGGAGAACACCACCGACTCGGCCTTCGGAGCCGGCTTCGCCGTCCCCCTGCGGCTGGTGGTGAACCGCACCGACCGCGTCTCCATCGGCGTGGGGATCGACCCCAGCGTGCGGATCTACACGCAGAACAGCCAGACCGACTTCCTCACCCGCTTCCCGGTGGGCGGAGTGCTGGGCATCCAGGCCAGCCCCGAATTGCGGCTGGCGCTTTCCGCCGACCTGAGCATGGCGGTGACCTGGACGCACACCCAGTACTTCGAGATCGCCCCCATGTTCGGGGCGGCCGCGGAGTACAAGGCGGACACGAACCTCCTCCTCGGCCTGCAGGCGAAGTTCGGCCCGCAGTTCTACACGTTCTCCGGCAGCTCGACCGACTTCGCCTTCACCGTCGAGGCGCTGCTCGGCTATCGCATGTAGGACGATTGAATCTCTTGCGCCAGCCGTGCTATCGCCGCTCCAGCCTTCCGAGCGGGAGAGTGCATGGCTGACGCGCTGGGGATGATCGAGACCAAGGGCTTCGTGGGGATGGTCGAGGCCGCCGACGCGATGGTGAAGGCCGCCAAGGTGGAGCTGGTCGGCTACGAGAAGATCGGGGGCGGCTACGTCACCGCCATCGTCCGCGGCGACGTGGCGGCGGTGAAGGCGGCCACCGAGGCGGGGGCCCGGGGCGCCGAGCGGGTGGGCCAGCTGGTGAGCGTCCACGTCATTCCCCGGCCGCACGCGAACATCGACGTCGCCCTTCCCCTGGGGCGCAGCGACGAGGCGCGCCGCGAGCTGGGCGAGAGCGCGGCTCCGGCCTCCGGCGGGAAGCGCTAGCCCCGGGGCCCGCGGATGCTGCTGGGGCGGGTGGTCGGCACGGTGGTCTCGACCAACAAGGAGCAGGAGCTGGAGGGCCTCAAGCTCCTCCTGGTGCGCGGCGCGGACGTGGAGGGAAAGGCCACCGGCCCCTTGGTGGTGGCCATCGACGCCGTGGGAGCGGGCGTGGGCGAGGTGGTGCTCTACGCCAGCGGCTCGTCGGCCCGGCAGACGCGGGTGACCAGGGACCGGCCGGTCGACGCCACCATCATGGCCATCGTCGACTCCATCGAGCTCGAAGGCCGAAGGACCTACAGCAAGTAGATGCTCCCTCCCGACCAGATCGAGCGGCTGGTGGACAAGGTGGTGGAGAGGCTGCGCGCGGGGGAGGCGCGTCCGCCCCCGGCCCCGGCCCACCTGCGCGGGCCCGGCCCGGGGGTCTTCGAGGAGCCCGACCGGGCGGTGGCGGCGGCGAACGAGGCGTTCCTCCGCTGGAAGGAATTGCCCCTGGAGACGCGCTCGGCCTGCATCGGGGCCCTGCGCCGCGCCTGCCTCGACCACCTGGAGGAAATCGCCCGCGCGGCGGTGGCGGAGACCGGGCTGGGCCGGGTCGCGCACAAGATCGTCAAGAACCGGGTGGCCATCGAGAAGACGCCCGGGCTGGAGATCCTGGAGACGCAGGCCTTCAGCGGCGACGACGGCCTGACGTTGCAGGAAAGGGCGCCCTTCGGGACCCTGCTCTCGGTCACCCCCTCCACCAACCCCACCGAGACCATCATCAACAACGCCATCGGGATGATCGCCGCGGGCAACAGCGTGGTGTTCAACGTCCACCCGGCGGCGAAGCAGGTCTCGCGGGCGGTGATCGGCTGGATGAACGAGGCCATCGCCGCCAACGGGGGCCCGAAGGACCTGATCGCCTGCCTGGCCGAGCCCACCATCGAGAGCGCCCAGGCGCTGATGCGCCACCCGGGCATCCAGGTGGTGGTGGTGACCGGCGGCGGGGCGGTGGTGAAGGAGGCCATGCGCTGCGGGAAGCGGGCCATCTGCGCCGGGCCGGGGAACCCGCCGGTGGTGGTGGACGAGACCGCGGACCTGGCCCAGGCGGGCCGCGACGTGGTGCTGGGCGCGGCCATGGACAACAACATCATCTGCATCGTGGAGAAGGAGCTGTTCGCGGTCCGCTCCATCGCCGATGCGCTCAGGCAGGAGATGCTGCGCAACGGGGCCTTCCCGGTGGAAGGGGCGGCGCTCTCCCGGCTGGAGAAGACGGTGGTGGCCGCCGAAGGCCAGGTGAACCGCGACTTCATCGGCAAGGACGCGCGCCGGATCGCGGAGGCGGCGGGCATCCGGGTGGAGGGCGATCCGCCGCTGCTCCTCGCGGAGGTGGAGGCGGCGCACCCCTTCGTGCAGCTGGAGATGCTCATGCCGGTGCTCCCCATGGTGCGGGTCCCGGACGTGGGGACCGCCATCCGCGAGGCGGTGCGGGCGGAGCACGGGTTCTTCCACACCGCGGTGATGCACTCGCGCAGCATCGACAACCTGCACGAGATGGCCCGGGCGGTGAACACCTCCCTGTTCGTGAAGAACGCCCCCTCCTACGCCGGGCTGGGAGTGGGCGGCGAAGGCTACACGGCCTGGACCATCGCCGGGTCGTCGGGCGACGGCCTGACCACGGCGCGCACCTTCACCCGCGAGCGGCGCTGCACGCTCAAGGACAAGTTCCGCATTGTCTGAAGCCCTGGCGCTGCTGGAGGTGTCGTCGCTCGCGCGCGGCGCGATCGTGGCGGACGCCGTCGCCAAGCGGGCCCCGGTGGATCTCCTGGAATGCGCCCCCGTCAGCCCGGGCAAGTACCTGGTGCTCTTCGCCGGCGGGGTGGCGGAGGTGCAGGAGTCGATGGACGCGGGCGCGGCCAGCGCCGGGGACCTGCTGCTGGACAAGCTGCTCTTGCCCCAGGCGCACGCGCAGGTCCTCCCCGCGGTCCGCGCCGGGGCGCGCGGGTTCACCCACGAGCGGAAGACCGAACCGGCGGGGATCGTCGAGCTGGTCTCGGTGGCCGCCGCGCTGCGGGCCGCCGACGCCGCCTGCAAGGCGGCCGCGGTCCGCCTCCAGCTCCTGCACCTGGCGCGGGGGATCGGGGGGAAGGGCTGGTTCGTGGTGCGGGGCGATCTGCACTCGGTGGAGGCGGCCGTGCTCGCGGCCACCCAGGCGGCGGGCGCGGGCCTCGTGGCGGGGGCGGAGATCCTGGCCGCCCCTCACGCCGACCTCGCCGGCCGCGTCTTCTAGGTGGTTCCGCTACGCGGAACTGGTGCCTGTTCCGCCCCGTTGAACTGGCGCCGCACCCGCCGTACGCTCGGGGGCGTGGAAAAGCCGGCGACGCTTCTCCGGGCCCGATTCGGTGAGCTGGCACAACTCCAGAAGCATCTCCACGTGGTCGAGGGGCGGACGATGTTCTTCTTCCGCGAGCCGGCGGCGCGCCTGACCGGCGGCGACCGGGTGGTGGTGGAGTTCTCCGTCGCCAGCAGCGAGCAGGTGAGCACGCTGCGGGGGTCGGTGCTGGGAAGGGTGAACGGCGAGGGCGGCCAGATGGGCGCCTGGATCGAGTTCCCCGACGCCAAGCTGGCCAAGCGGCTGGAGCGCGGCTCGGCCGCCCTGGCCCTGCGCCAGCACCAGCGCGTCAGCTGCGACCTGCTGGTGGAGGTGAGACAGGGGCGTCACGCCTTCCTGGCGCGGATGACCGACGTGAGCATGGGCGGGGCCCGGGTGCTGGGCGCCGCCGCCCCCCGCCTGGGGGCCGTGCCGCTGCGGGCGGGGTCCCAGGTGGAGCTGCGCATCATGGGCCACCAGGCGCCCTTCCCCCACGACCTGGGGCGCGCCGAGGTGGTGCGGACGGACGAGCACACCGGCGAACTGGCCCTGCGCTGGGTGCGCAGCGACGCGGTGGTGCGGGTGGCCTCGCTGAAGCTGATCGAGGCGGCGCGCGGCGCCTGGGGACACGCGCAGCAGATGGTGCATACCCCTTCCTGCTGCCAAGGAGGGGCCATCCTCGACCCGCCCACTCCCGTGCTCAAGCGGCGTCTCTGAACCTTCCGGGAGCCGGAGGATGCGCGCGAAGAGCCCCCTCGGTCTCTTCTCCCTGCTCTGGGCCGCGGCGGCCTCGCTCCACCACCTGGAGGCCCGGCCGCTGGCGGGGTTGCCGCTCTACCCGTTCGTCCTCCTGCTTTTCCTCTTCCCCGAGCGTCTCTGGGCGGTGGCCGCCTTCGCGCTGGCGCACGGAATCCTGCTCTCGCTGGACCTTCCCTCGGCGGCCAACCACTCGGTGCTCGGCCTGCTCATGGACGGCCTGCTCCTGGTGGGCTGCACGCTCTCGTCCCGCGCGGATGCGGCCTCCCGCCCCCGCGCTCTCTGGTCGGCCCTGCGGGGGCCGGTGCGGGCCACCACCGCGGTGGTCTACTTCTTCGCCACCTTCCACAAGCTGAACAGCTCCTTCTTCGACCCGGAAGTGAGCTGCGCCACCAGCCAGCTGCAGAAGATCTTCGAGCTGCACGGGCTCGAGGAATTCCGCCCCTCGGCCGCGGCGCTCTCCTTCAACATCTACCTCACCCTCGCCTTCGAAGCGGGCATCCTCGTCCTCCTGCTCT
>DATKAG010000095.1:0-16105 GCA_035498355.1 Myxococcales bacterium
CTTCAGGTGTGTTGGGCGGGGCATCCATCAGGCGATCAATTTCCTTGAGCGCTCCACGGTAATCGCGATCGGACTTGATTGGCTTGATCTGCATGCTCACGCCTCTGCTACATCAATCTCGTCATATTCCCGATGCGTGCCGATGAAGCGGATGTACATCACACGATACGGGTAGTTCA
This sequence comes from Myxococcales bacterium, assembly GCA_035498355.1. Classification (GTDB taxonomy): domain Bacteria; phylum Myxococcota; class Myxococcia; order Myxococcales; family 40CM-4-68-19; genus 40CM-4-68-19. Next base: position 180 of record DATKAG010000095.1, read on the forward strand.
CGCGCACGACGAGCCGGTACTTGTTGCCGGCGATGTTGAAGACGATGCGATCCTGCCCCACCAGGCTCGCAGAGGGAAATCGCGCGCGAACCCCGGCGGCCCCCGTCCACCTCGCCTTCTTCAACTCCGAGAACCAGGCCGAGAGCGGCCCTCTTGCCTCCGGATGCGACCGCCAGAAGGCAATCAGCCGCTTCCGGGAGATCACGTTCACCGGGAAGAAGTAGCATGTTCCCATCGTGGGAGCAAGTCGTTCCCATCATGGGACCAAAGGGTTGCCAGCCGCCAGCCGACCCACTACACTGCGCCGCCTCCATGGCGGACATCCACGCAGAGCGCATCCTCATCCTGGACTTCGGCTCGCAGTACACACAGCTGATCGCCCGGCGGATCCGCGAGCTGCACGTCTACTGCGAGATCCACCCCTGCACCATGCCCTTCGCCGAGGTGCGCGCCTTCGGCGCCAAGGGGATCGTCCTCTCCGGCAGCCCCTACAGCGTGGAGCAGGCCGGCGCTCCGATGATCGACGCCCGGATCTTCGAGCTGGGCGTGCCGGTGCTGGGCGTCTGCTACGGCCTGCAGCTGATGGCGAAGCTTCTGGGCGGGGCCATCGACCGCACCGCCCACCGCGAGTACGGGCCGGCGCGGCTGGAGGTGATCGAGTCGGTGGGGCCCTTCCGCGAGCTGAAGCCGGGCGAGCACCTCGACGTCTGGATGTCCCACGGCGACAAGGTCTCCGCTCCCCCGCGCGGGTTCCACACCATCGCCCGCACCGCCAACTCTCCCTTCTGCGCGGTGGCCGATCCGCAGCGCCGGCTCTACGCCCTGCAGTTCCACGCCGAGGTGGCGCACACCCCGCGCGGGCGCGAGCTGTACGAGGCCTTCCTCGAGGAATGCGGGGTCTCCTTCAACTTCCGCATGGGGGCTTTCGCCGAGGAGGCTTCCCGGCAGATCCGCGAGCGGGTGGGCCAGGAGCGGGTGATCTGCGCGCTCTCCGGCGGCGTGGACAGCGCGGTGGTGGCGCTGCTGTTGCACAAGGCCGTGGGGGCCCGCCTGCAGTGCATCTTCGTGGACAACGGCCTTCTGCGCGAAGGCGAGGCCCGGCAGGTGGAGCAGACCTTCCAGGATCGCTTCCACGTGCCCCTGCGGGTGGTGGACGCGCGCCGGCGTTTCCTCGAAGCGCTCTCCGGCGTGTCCGATCCGGAGCAGAAGCGGAAGATCATCGGCAAGGAGTTCATCGCCGTCTTCGAGGACGAGGTGGCCAAGGATCGCGCCGAGCACGGCGACGCCCGCTTCCTCGCCCAGGGGACGCTCTACCCGGACGTGATCGAGAGCGTTTCCTTCAAGGGGCCCAGCCAGGTGATCAAGAGCCATCACAACGTGGGCGGGCTGCCGGAGCGGATGCGCATGCAGCTGGTGGAGCCCCTGCGCGAGCTCTTCAAGGACGAGGTGCGGGCCCTGGGCCGCGAGCTGGGGCTGCCCGAGGCCATCGTCTCCCGCCAGCCGTTCCCCGGGCCGGGGCTGGGCATCCGGGTGCTGGGGCCGGTGAACGAGGAGCGGCTGGCCCTGGTGCGCAAGGCGGACGCCATCGTGCAGGAGGAGGTGGCCAACGCCGGGCTGCGGGAGAAGCTCTGGCAGGCCTTCGCGGTGCTGCTGCCGGTGAAGTCGGTGGGGGTGATGGGCGACGACCGCACCTACGAGTCCACCTGCGTGCTCCGGGCGGTGGAGAGCCTGGACGGCATGACGGCGGACTGGGCGCGGCTCCCCTGGGATCTGGTGGCGCGCATCTCCAGCCGCATCACCAACGAGGTGCGGGGCATCAACCGCGTGGTCCTCGACGTGAGCAGCAAGCCGCCCGCCACCATCGAGTGGGAGTAGGGCGGCGATGTTCCAGGCCGTCCAGCTCGCCGGCGCCTTGGCCATCCTGGCGGCGTTCGCGGGCGCCCAGGCCGGCTGGATGGAGAACCGCTCGATCCTCTACCTGGGGCTGAACCTGATCGGGTCCCTCGTCCTGGGCGTGCAGGCAGGTATCCATAAACAGTGGGGATTTGTCCTCCTCGAAGGAGTGTGGGCGCTGATCTCGGCCGCGGGTCTGGTCTTCCGGGGTTGACGGAATGCGCATTGCCGCCGCGCTGGTCGCCGTCCTGTGCGCCGCCGCCGCGCGCGCGGACACCGTCACCAACGAGGCCTTCGCCAACTCCGCCCGGTCCGCCGACGCCAACCCGCGCCCGGGCATGTTCACCGACGCGCTCAACGCCAGCTTCGACTTCGGCCCCAACTGGACCCTGAACCTGGGCGGCAGCCTGACCCTGCAAGGGGAAACGCCGGCCGCCACCCGGGCCGGCTACCCGGACAGCGGCAGCGCCGTGACGCTGCTCACCGCCGGCGTCGACTGGTCGGCCACCGACAGCCTGATGATCGGCCTGAGGCTGGAAGGCTCGCCCACCAGCACCCAGTACGCGGGAACCACCATCGGGCTGCGCAACCCGGCGGGAAACGACCGCGCGGTGGATGCCGAGCTGCGCTCGCAGACGTGGGAGGCGGGCTTCGGGCTCGACGCCTGGTGGGACACGCTGGGCCATTCGGACCTGGAATGGTCAGCCAACGGCGCCGTGGCGTTCTCCCATTTCAACGTCAACCAGACCATTTCCGACGTCCGCTCCACGCTCACCGACGCCCAGGTGCGCAACCAGGCCGCGCTGTACTGCGCCGCCCATCCCGGTTCCCTGGGCTGCGCCAAGGGCCTGCAGGGGGCGGTCGACCTGGACTTCGCGCGGCTCTCGGGGGGCGCGGTGGCGACGCTCTACCAGGACACCGAGGTCTCGCTCTTCGCGGACTACTACCTGTACGGCGAGGATCCCGCCGCCATCGGCTACTACGGGGTCGCCTCCGAAGGCCGGGGGCCCAACGTGCCCATCGCGCCGTTGCGCTATCTCATCCGGCCCGAGGTGATGCACCGGTTCGGGAGCCTGACGGTAAAGCTCTGGCTACAGGGCGGCGAGTTCGTGGCCGGGACGGGCTACGACACCGAGGGGATCGGGGCCAAGGTGCAGTACCGGTTCAGCCGGTCCTTCCGGCTCTGGGCGTCCGCCTCGGGGCAGAGGGACGTGGACGCCACCAGGGACATCATCCGCTCGGTGACCGTGTCCCTGGGGGCGGGATACCGGTGGTGACCTGAAGTTGACGTAATCCTTCTTATCAGACGTACGGGTCAGTTTCGTGCACAGCCGGAGGGGAATAATGGCGAGGTTGAGGCCATCCCGGGATCCAGCCTACCATCCGCAGCCCCGGGCAGAGAAAATCATGCCGCGCCCACTGAACTTGGCCATCCTCCTGATCTCGACTCTCGGCTGCTCGGCCACGCAGGTTCGCGACTCCAACGACAAGTGGGCGGACGGCGTGGTGGTGGCGAACAACATGTGCGCCCAGAATCGCTCCGTCCAGCACAGCAACGACCGCACCGGAAAGCGCGCCTGGTGCCAGCTGGAGGAGCTCGTCGGCTCGCATCTGCCCAAGTGTGTCTGCCGCGACGAGCAGAACGACGACCGGATCCGCAACGAGGCGCAGCAGTACCTTCGCGACGCCGAGCAGGTGCGAAACCCGATCCACGACTGATGACGGCGAAGAAGCCAGCGAAGAAGCCCGCCAGGAAAGAGTAGGAACGTCAGCGAACCGTGCGCGGCTCACTTGCGCCTGGGGGGCTTCCTTCCGCCGGCAGCATTGAGAGTCACGGCTGCGCGGATGAGGGCCTGGAAGGCCTTTTCGTCGATCTCCTCGCCCTGGTGGATGTCGATGGCGCGCCTGGTGTTCCCCGTGAGGCTCGAGTTGAAGAGCCCGGCGGGATCTTCCAGGGAAGCTCCCTTGAAGAAGGTCAGCTTCACCACCGACTTGTACGACTCGCCGGTGCAGATGCCGCCGTCGTGGGACCAGACCGGGTTCATCCACTTCCACTCTTCCACGACATCGGGATCGGCCTCCTTGATGAGCGCGCGCATCCTGGCCAGAGCGTCGCCTCTCCAGTCATCCAGCGAGGCAATCCGCGCGCTGATCAGCTTGGAGGCCGCCTCTCCCGATGGCTTTGCCTGATCCTTCATGCCTCCCCCGAGCGGCGCCAGAAGAAATACGAGAGGGCCCAGAGCACGCAGGTGCCCGCCGCCCAGCCCCAGGCCTGGAAGCCGTCGCCCACCGCGAAGTGGGCGATGAGGGCGGAGGCGAGGTCGATGGCGAATCCGGCGTAAGCCCATTCCTTGAGCCGCGCCGGCACCGGTGCCAGCAGCAGCACCACCCCGATCAGCTTGGCCCAGGAGAGCTCCACCCGGAAGTAGCCGGGAAAGCCGAGGTGGGTGAACGCTTCCGCCACCTGGGGCAGGCGCAGTTCGGCGTAGGCGGTGAAGGTCATCTGCAGGCAGAAGATCGTGGTGGCGATCCAGAGGCCGACGACCATTCCCTTGGAGCGGGCCGGAATCGGCAGGGTCGTTTCCATCGGTTCCTCCTTCAACGTTTCGGGGCCTCGACCCCGAACTGCCTCGCGTACTCGGCGTTCAGCCTCTGCCAGCCGGGGAACTTCATCACCTCCAGACCCACCATCCGTCCGATGGGCTCGCCCGCGAGCAGCCGCTGCAGCACGTCGAAGCAGATGTGCCAGCCCGCGGCGCCCATGGAGATGAAGCCGCGGTCGATGTTGTGCCAGAGCGTGAGCCGGGTCCCGCCCTCTCCCCGCGGCTCCAGCTCCCAGCGGATGTTCTGTCCGCCCCAGTTGAACTCCAGCAGCTTTGGCGCCTCGGCGCGCTTCACGGTGGTCTGGGAGACCACCGGCGCCGGCCCTCCCACGGTAGAGAGCGTTGCGGTGGTGCCGGCGGCGCCGAGGTTCCGGTCGGAATCAAACGGGGCCCATTCCCGGAGCTGCGCTGGGTCGGTGAGCGCTTCCCAGACCGTCGCCGGCGGGTGGCGGAGATCGCGGACGAGAACGAGCGTCCACTCCTCCCCTTCCTTGTGGATCCCGGCACCGGAGGCGGGACCGGGCGCGTACCCCTCACGGCCGCCCATGTTTCTTCCCTCCCTTTTCCATCCCTTCCAGGTGCCGCTCCAGGGCATCGACGTGCTTCGACCAGACGCGGCGGAAGGGCTCGAGCCAGGCGTCGACCTCCTGGAGCGGCCTGGGGTTGAGCCGGTACACCCGCCGCTGGGCCTCCACCCGCGACTCCACGAAGCCCCCTTCGCGCAGGACCTTGAGGTGCTTGGAGACCGAGGGCTGCGGCAGGCGCAGCCGCTCCATCAGCTCCCCCACCGACAGCTCGGAAGAGGAAAGCAGGTTCAGGATGGCGCGCCGGTTCGGCTCGGCGATGACCGCGAAGGCGGATTCCACATGGCGTATATACTCATACGCTCATATGCCTGTCAAGCGATACTTCATCGGCTACGGTCGCGCGGCGGTCATCCCCTGCCGGCGATAGACCAGCGAGCCGCCCACATCTGCCGTCAGCTTGTAGTGCCCCCGCAAGTACTGCTCCAGCGCCGGCACCACGGAGAGGGGGATCCGGTCCCAATGGTGGATGCCGGAGCGGGTGGTGTCCACGAAGACCGGCACCCGGTTGCGCTCCAGGTCGGCGATGGTGAAGGCCACGTCGCGATCGGAGCGGTAAGGGGCCAGGTCGACGCCGTCCGCCAGGTGCCCCGGGTCGAAATTGCCCACGTGAACCGAGGTGGTCACGTAGCGCGTCCCGGGGAGCCTGCCGGACAGGTAGTAGATGGGCGAGTAGTGCCCCCAGATGAAGAGCCGCTCCCCGGGCGCCGTGTTGCGGGCGAGCCAGGCGGCGAGCTCCCGCGCCCGCGGCTCCTGCTCCGGGTACTGCCCCGCCACTCCGCGCCCGAAGGAGAATCCGAGCAGGATCAGGGCGGGCAAGCAGCAACCTGTCAGCACCAGGACCCGGCGGCTGCGGGAGATCGTGCGCCAGGATTCCACCAGGCTCGCGGCGCCAGAAGACGCGAGCAAGGCCAGCGGAGCGATGAACTGCAGGAAGTAGTGCTCGTAGAAGCGCCAGCCGACGCTCACCGCGATCCAGCTCATCCACAGTGCCAGCACCACGCCCAGGCGCGCCGGGCTGCGGAAGGCGGGGCGCAGCGTCTCACGGGTGGCGAGGACCCAGGGGACGGCCGCGCTCGCCACGCAGAGCGGGATGGACTGCGCCGCGCGTAACAGCGCGTCGCGCGGTGAGCCGGCCGGGTAATGCTGCAGGTTCCGGGTGACCACCCAGTCCCAGAATGGCGAGAGCGCGCCGGAGAAGGCGAAGATGACCGCCGTCGCGACCCAGGGGGCGAGAAACCCGCCCGCAAGCGAAAGCAGGGGAAGGGCCACACGGACCTGGCGGTCCCGCACCGCCCTCCAGACCAGGGCCAGACCGAGGGCGGCGAGGAGGATCCCGGCCTGCTGGCGGAAGAGCGAGGCGAGGCCGATGCAGAGGCCCGAAAGCGCTTGGTCGCGGGATCCCCCGCCCGCCTCGGCCCGGACGTAGAAGTAGAGCGCTCCGGCCAAAGGAAGCGCCATCAAGAGCTCGGTGGAGACCGAGGGGACGTCGCAGAGCGCCGCCAAGAGCGTCAGCCAGGGGGCGCAGGCGGCGGCCAGGTCGCTGCCGGTCAGGAGCTTCGCCGCGCGCCCCAGCAAAAGGCCCGTGGCGAAGAGCCAGAGCACTCCCAGAAGGTGCATGGGGAGGACGGAGAGATGCGTGGAAAGAGCCCCGGGGATGAAGGCCAGGTAGGCGAGCGGCGGCTTGATGTCCGCGATCTCCGCGTACGGCACCGCTCCCTGGAGGATGCGCCGGGCGATGATGGTGAAGTCGGACTCGTCGATGTTGAGCAGCCCGTAGACGAACCCCGCGCTGCGCAGGACCGCGATGCAGGCGAGCAGCGCGGCCAGCGACCAGGGCCAGCGGCTGCGAGCAGGCGCGGGCGCCGCGCCGGCCGGGGTCCCGCCGTTCACACCGCCTGGCTCATCTCCGGCTCGCTCCCGGCAACGAGCTCTTCCGGAGCCACGCGGAGGAGCTGGGCGATGCGGATGGCCGCCCAGGCATTGGCCGCGACCGTGGTGACCGGGTCCAGGGGCGCGATCCACTGGGCCACCGTGATCACCATGTAGAGGGCGACGAAGCGGCGCCAGCGGGCGTCGGGCTCCACCAGCAGGACGGGCAAGGCCCAGGTGCAGTACCAGGGCTGGAACCAGGGGGCGGTGAGGTACATCGCCATGAGGAAGAGCAGGTACCCGCGCGCCACCTCCTCCAGCGAGCGGGCCCGCAGGGCCGTCCAGGCCAGCACCGCGAGGCCGAGCACCAGGGAGAGCGCCGAGAGCATCCGCACCGCGGAGGCGGAGGCGGCGGGCTGGCCCAGCCAGTCGAAGAGGTTGCAGAGCAGGTCGGCCAGCGAATGCGCCACCCGCCGGTGGTCGCCGCCGACGAGCTGGAGGATGGGGGCCAGGGTGACCGAGCCCCGCTCGGGCGCGAAGCCCAGGGCGAGAATGGCCAGCGACAGGACGCCGAGGGAGAGGGCCTTGCGAAGCGAGAAGCGGGCGACGAGCACCAGGTAGAGGCCGAGGAGCGGGGCCAGCGAGTACTTGATGGAGATGCCGGCCGCCAGCGCCGCCACCGCCGCCGCCTCGCGGCCCTTGGCCGCCAGGGCGAAGAAGGCGATGAGGAAGAGGAAGAGCAGCCCGTCGTTGTGCGCCTGGCCGCAGATCTCCCAGGCGATGAAGGGGCCGAGGGCGAGAACGACGAACACTTCCGCCGCCGCCTCCGGCCGCAGCGTTCGCAAATGCCGGGCGGCGATGGCCAGGGCGGCGACGACGCTCCCCAGCATGATCGCCTTGAACGTCCAGATCGCTCCCCAGAGCGCCCAGGGCGTCCGCTCCCCCGCGGCGACCGCCAGCGCCGCCAGCCAGTGGAACATGGGTCCGTACGCGCTCAGTTCGTGGATCCAGCGCTCGCGCAAGAGGGGAAAGAGGTAGGGCGAGTCGCCCAGCGCCACGGGCGTATTGAGGTAGGGGCTCAATCCTTCGAGCGTCAGCTTGCCGAGCGTGAGGTAGGAGAACACGTCGGTGGAGGTGAGCGGCAGGGCGAGAAAGCCCAGCGCCTGCACCGCCAGGGCCGCGAGCCAGAGCTTGCGCCAGCCCAGCCTGCCCGCGGTGGAGGCCAGGCGCAGCGCGCAGACCCCGGTGGCGATCAGGCCGGCGCCGGAGAGGAGGGATCCGACCAGGAAGGGAAAGGTGTGCGTGTTGAGCTGGGTGGTGGGCTCGAGGGCGAAGCGGCACCACGATCCGGCCGCCGACAGCGCCATTCCCAGCGCGCACCCGATGGCCAGCCGCGATTCCGTTCCTCTCCCGCGCTCCCCGTCCGCAGCGCCTTCCAGCCCGGCCGGACCCGCGAGATCAAGGTTGCGTTCCGTACCGGTCCCCCTCGAGGTCGAGCGCGCGCACACTAGCACGCAGAAAATTGCCTTTGGAAGGAATCGGCCGGCAAATCGGAACCATGCCGGTCCTCCTCTTCATCCTCGTTTCCGCCGCCCTGTGATAGTGAGCGCCTCGTGAGCGCCCCTCCCGCCCGACGCGGGGTTGTCTCGGCCCTGACCCGCGCGGGGCTCGATCGGCCACTGCTCGTCCTGCTGCTTTCCGCAGCCGTGGTCGCGGCTTGCGTGAAGCTCGCCTCCGGGCTGGAGATCAAGTCCAGCTTCCAGGAGCTATTGCCCGAGGACGTCCCCTCGGTGAAGGAGATCAAGCAGCTGATCCAGCGGGTGGGCGGCGACGGCACCGTGCTGGTGGTGGTGGAATCGCTGGAAGGGCCCACCGGGCTGAAGAAGGCGGAGGAGCTGGGCACCGTCCTCTCCAAGGACTTCCTGGCGATGGGCCCGGAGCAGATCCGCGCCGTGCAGTCGAGCATGGCGCCCATCCGCGACTGGTATGAGAACCATTGGCCGCTCTTCGTGCCCCTCGAGGACCTGGGCAAGGCGCGGGACGCGGTCAAGGACGAGATCCGCAAGCGGACGGCGGAGTCGAACCCGCTCGCCGTCTCCCTCGACGACGAGGAGGATGCGAAGCCGGCCGCGCTGCCCGAGGCGGCCGACTTCCTCGACCCGAAGAAGCCTTTGCCCCGCGAGCGCGTGGCGGAGCGCTTCGCCCAGTACGTCGACGGATTCATGGTCTCGCCGGACCACCGCTCGGTGACGCTGATCGTGCGTCCCGCCGGCACCAGCCTGGGGGTGAGCGAGGCGCGCGCCCTGGTGGACCGGATGCAGTCGGTGGTCGACCGGCGCAAGCCGGAGATGGACCGCGATCACCTGCGAGTGGGCCTGGCGGGGAGCTTCCCCCTCTTCATCGCCGAGTACGAGGCGATCATCAACGACGTGGCGGGCACCGCCCTGCTCTGCACCTCGCTGGTGCTGATCTCCATCCTCCTCTTCTTCCGCGACGTGCGCTCGGTGATCACCCTGGGCCTGGCCATCGTCATGGGGGTGACGATCACCTTCGGGATCACCCGGCTGGTGATCGGCTACCTGAACACGCAGACGGCGTTCCTCGGCGCCATCGTGGTGGGCAACGGGATCAACTACGGGCTCATCTACCTGGCCCGCCTCAAACAGCTTCGCTGGCAGGGCGTGGGCCTGCGCGACGCCTGCCTGGAGAGCGCGGACACCACCTCCCGGGCCACCCTCCTCGCCTCCGCGGGCACCAGCGTCTCCTTCGGCGTCCTGATCATCGCCGCCAACCGCGGCTTCCGGCACTTCGGGTTCATCGGCGGCATCGGGATGATGCTCTGCTGGCTCTGCACCTTCCTCCTCGTCCCCGCCCTGCTGGTGGTCTACGAGCGGGTGCGCGGTGCCCCCAAGGTCCGGGCCGACAGGACCCAGCAGATCCTCCAGCCGCTCTCGGCGAAGATGCTGCGGCGTCCCCGGGCGATCATCGCCGTCTTCTTCGTCCTCTCGGCGATCTCCGCGGTCCTCTTCATCCGGCAGCTCCCCACCGTGATGGAGCGCAACCTCGACAACCTCACCAACGAGTTCCGCGGGCACAACCAGCTCAAGGCGGACCACGACCGGGCCAACTCCGCGCTGGGCCGCTCCATCGCCGGGGCCATCGCGCTGCTCGATTCCTGGACCCACGCCGACGCCTTCTGCGATGTGATCCGGCAGCGGATGAAGCAGGCCCCCTACGACCGCCTGATCGACGGCTGCGACACCCTCTCCTCGGTGGTTCCCCGGGATCAGGAAGAGAAGCTGAAGGTGATCCGCCAGATCGTGGACGAGCTGCCGGACAAGACGATCCGCCGCCTCGATCCCAAGCAGAGGGGCCGGGTGCGGCAGGTGCGCGACCAGCTGGCGGCGCAGAAGCCGGTGACGGTGGAGCAGGCCGATCCGTCGCTGGTCGATCGCTTCCGCGAGCGCGACGGCACCCTGGGAAGCCTGGCCTCGATCACCGCCAAGCCGCAGGCGAAGCTGGAGCTCGCCCCCAACCTGGCGGCCTTCGTCCAGGGCGTGCGGGGAGTGCAGATCGACGGCAGGACCTGGGACGCCACCGGCGAGAACGTGATCTTCGCCGACCTGCTGGCGAACATCGACCGCGAGGGACCGCGCACCACCCTGTTCTCCTTCGCCGGAGTCTGCCTGCTGGTGATCCTCTTCTTCCGCACCGTCCGCACCGCCGGCGAGGTGATGGGGTCGCTCTTCATCGGGGTGTTGCTGATGTGCGGGGTGGCGGCGGCGATCGACTTGAAGATCAACTTCTTCAACTTCATCGTCTTCCCCATCACCTTCGGCATCGCGGTGGACTACGGGGCGAACGTGGTGGCCCGTTCTCGCCTGCGTGGGGGCGAGGTGGTCGGCTCGCTGGCCGAGGTGGGGCCCGCGGTCGCGCTCTGCTCCTGGACCACCATCATCGGCTACGGCTCGCTGCTCTTTTCCCTCAACCGGGCGCTGCGCAGCTTCGGCTGGTATGCCATCATCGGCGAGTTCACCACGCTGGTGACGGCGCTGATGCTCCTGCCGGCGTTGCTGGTGCTGGCCAGGCCGCGAGCGCGCGCCGAAGAGGGATCCGCCCTGCGGGACCCGGCGGCGTAGCTAAGGGCACGCTGCCGCCACCGCGAGCGACACGTCGTACAGCATCGCGCCGCGATCGCTCACCGGGAGCGGCGCCGCCGGCATGCGGGTGCGCTGGAGCAGCCGGTTGTACCCGAGCTCCGCCAGCGGCCGGAGGTGGAAGACGTCGTAGAGGTTGTACTCCACCAGCCGGCGCAGGGCCGCGCGGTCGCCGCGGCACTGGGCCTGCCAGAGCGCCACGGCATCTGCCCCGCTCAAGGTGGCGAGGTGCGGGGGACGGATGAAGCCGCACCTCGGCTCCAGCTCCTTCAGGCCGCCCTTCTCGCGCAGGCGCTGGTAGACGTGCCGCAGGTCGACATGTACCGCGGGCGGGATCCAGCCGGGCAACACCCGGCGGAGGATGGGCAGGTCGAAGACCGTGCCGTTGAAGGTCACCAGCGCCCGCCAGGAGCGCGAGCGCTCGCGGAAGCGGGCCAGATCGCCGCTGAAGCTGGCCAGGCCTTGCGCGTCCAGCACGCCCGCCACCGTCACCTTGTCGCCCGCCGCCTCGATGTCGAGGAACGCCGCCCCGGAGATCACCTGGGGCAATAGCCGCCAGTGTTCCGTCTGCGGCAGCGCCCGGGCGAAGAACTCCAGGTCGCCCTCCGCCAGCCTGCGCGACGACTCCGCCACGCCCTGGCGGAGCTTGCCGTCCAGGCGCGGGGAGAGCACCTCGCCCTCGCCGGGAAGGTCCGCCCAGCCGCGGATGCCCGAGAACCAGAGCTGGCGCTCGCGCAGCGGGCCGATGCCCCGGATGTGGCGGAAGGAGGCGGTGATCAAGCCAGCTCTTCTTCGGCCAGGCGGGTGAGGAGGGGGACGTCCGCCTCGCAGAAGGGAAGCCCGGGCAGGTCCCGCCGGGAGATCCAGCGGATCTGCTCGCAGGCCAGCGGCCGCGGCTCCTCGCCCGCGTGCAGGGCGCAGCGGTAGAGGGCCAGCTCCACCTGCAGGTCGGGGTACACGTGCTCCACCCGCGCATACTCCTCGCCGATGGAAGCCCGCACCCCCAGCTCCTCGCGCAGCTCGCGCGCCAGGGCGGCGCGCTCGCCCTCCCCCGCCTCCACCTTCCCCCCGGGAAACTCCCAGAGCGAGGCCCGCTCCCCCTTGGCGCGGCGCAATGCGACCAGCACCCTCCCGTTGCGCTCGATCACCGCCGCGACCACCAGCACGCGGCGGAGCGCGGTCACGGGAGGAGCCCCAGCGAGATGAGGGAGCCCGCGTTGGAGAGGATGTAGGCCACCCCGGGCACGGCGAAGACCGGCTGGGAGAATCCGCTCCCCGGGTCGAAGCCGGAGCGCAGGGCCCCGGTCTTCAGGTCCACGCCCATCAGGGCCCCCCGGTCCAGCGCCACCAGCACGATCCCCTGCATGGCCACCGGCTGCGTGGAGTACTTGTCCTTCCCCAGGGGGAGCGACCAGAGCTTGTTGCCGGTGGCGCGATCGATCGCCACCAGCTCCCCGCGCCCGCCGGCGACCACGCGCGACCCCTCCACGGTGACGTGGTTCGCTCCCGCCAGGGGATACGTCCAGGCGGGCACGCCGGTGTCCGCGTCCAGCGCCACCACCCCCGCCTTGGCGCTGGCCACGTAGATCCGGTTCTCCGCTTCGGGCGCGTCGATCCAGTCCACGTCGAGATAGTCGCCGGTACCGCTCACCTGCCGCATCCACTTCCCCACCCCGTCCTTGGGCTGGAGCGCGGCCACGGTCCCTTCGGCGAAGGCCACGAACACCGAGCCGTGGGCGATGCGCGGCTGCGCGTCTCCCCGGATGGTGAACCCGCCCGGGGGATCGCGGTGGAACTTCCACAGCCGCTTGCCGTCCTTCATGTCCAGCGCGGTCACCGACTGCTCGCTGGACATGACGAACAGGCGCCCCTCGGAAGCGGTGGGCTGGGTGGTCAGCTCCTCCTTGAGATCCACCTGCCAGCGGACCGCTCCGGTGAAGCGGTTGAGGGCGTACACCCAGCCGTCGCCGCCGGCCACGTAGAGCGTCTCGCCGTCCACCAGCGGGGAAGCGAGCACCGCTCCCCGCGCCTGGAATACCCAGGCGGTCTGGCCGCGGAACCGGCAGCGCACCTTGCCGTCGCGGGTCCCGATGTACATCCGGGTCTGCGCCGAATCGAGCACCGGCGTGGCCGTCTCCGAGGGAGCGAAGGGCAGCCGGCCCTGGGGGACGATGTGCAGCATCTCCCCGACGAAGAAGGAGGGATCTCGCGGTCCGTGGGCCGGCGGCGGCCGGGGCCGGTGCTCGCCGGGCGTCCAGGAAAACGCCAGCAGCGCGAGCAGGATCACTTCTGCTTCTTCCCCTGCGGCTTCTTCTCCGCCGGCGCCTTGGCCGGCGGGGCCGGCGGCGCAGCCGCCCCCGGCGTGACCGGCGGGAGCGAAGCCAGCTCCAGGCGCTCGTTGGCCTCCCGCACCACGTCCAGCTCCTGGGGGTGGTCGGTGGCGATTCGCTCGAGCTGCGCCCGGGCGTCGGGCTTCCCTTCGATCAGCGCCAGCCGGGCCGCCTGATAGTCGGCGCGCGCCGGGAGGTCGTACTCGCGCAGCTTCTCGAACGCCGCCTTCGCCTCCTGCAGCTTGTTCTGCGCCTCCAGGGCGTACCCGAGCGACTCCTGCGCGAAGGGGCGCAGCGGGTGGTCCTTCGCCGCGCTGCCCAGGAACTGCTCCAGGTCCTTCTGCGCGCCCGCCGCGTCGCCCGACTTCAGCTTGTGGAAGCCGATCTCCGCCAGGGCGGTCTGCGCCGCGGTGGTGCCGCCGTGATCGGCGCGCACCTTCTCCAGGGCCGCGATCACCGCCTTCTCCCGCTCCTCCTTGCTGGGGAAGGATTCCTGGCCGGGCAGCCCCTGGGCCTCGCCCGCGACGGGCCGCGACTGCAGCTCCATCGCCTCCGCCAGCGAGGCCCCGCCGCTCGCCTCCCGCGAGCTGCGCCAGGCCGTCGCGCCCCAGACCAGCAGCGCCACCGCCACCGCCCCTCCGGCGACGCCGAAGGTGAGGGACTTGTGCGCCAGCATCCAGCCCATCGCCTTGCCGGCGACCACCTGGAATTCGTCGGGCTTCTTCAGCTGCTTGCGGTCGAGCTTCTCCGCCACGCACTGCCTCCTGCAGGACGGGCCTTTCTCGCGGAACTCCCCCTTGAAGTCAATCGCCGTGTAAGGTGACGCCGTGCGCCGGCTCGCCGCCGTCCTCGTCTCGCTCCCCGCCCTGGCGGCCCCCCTGCCTCCCGAAGCGCCGCGCCTGCAGCTCCGGCTGGAAGGGCTCTTCGGCCAGCCCACCAGCAACCTGGGCGTGCGCGGCGGGTTGTCGGTGGGCGCGGGCTACCGGATGACCGACCAGGTCTGGCTGATCGGCGATGCCGCCCAGCGGGCCGCGCCCGGCGGCGGCATCGGCTCCCTGGCCCTGGGGCTGCAGGCGACGTTCGACGCCACGCCCATTTCGCCGTATCTGGAGCTGGCCATGGTCGACCTCTCCAACCGCTCCGCGCTCGGCTATTCGCTGGCCGCGCGCACCGGGCTGGGGGCCGACTGGATGTTCAGCCGGGCCGCCGGCCTGGGCATCGTGGTGCGGTCCTACACCGCCTTCGACAGCGACAGTCCAACCGTGACGGGCCTGGAAGCGGCCATCCGGCTCGTCCTCAACCCGGGAGCGCTGTGATGCGCGCCGTCCGTTGCGAGCGGCAGGGGCCGCCGGAAGAGATGAAGCTGATCGATCTGCCCGATCCCGTCCCCGGGCCGGGCGAGGCGGTGGTGAGGCTGCACGCCTGCGGGCTCAACCACCGCGACGTCTGGATCCGCCAAGGCCTCTACGCGCGCATCCAGCTTCCCTGCGTGCTCGGCTCCGACGGCGCCGGCGTGGTGGAGTCGGTGGGCCCGGGCGCCGAGGGAAGGCTGGTGGGCAAGCGGGCGGTGATCATCCCCTGCGAGAAGTGGGGGCCGGATCCCGCTGCCCAGGGCAAGGACTTCCTCATCCTCGGCATGCCCCGGCAGGGGACCATGGCGGAGAAGATCGCCGTCCCCGCCTCCATGGTGGTGGAATTGCCGGAGCAGATCTCCTTCGAGGACGCGGCCGCCCTGCCGGTGGCGGGGATCACCGCGTACCGCGCGCTGGTCACTCGCGGCGGGCTGAAGCGCGGCGAGCACGTGCTGGTCACCGGCATCGGCGGCGGGGTGGCCACGCTGGCCTTCCTCTTCGCCAAGGCGCTGGGCGCCCAGGTCTCGGTGACCTCCGGCAGCGCAGAGAAGCTGGCCAAGGCGCGGGAGATGGGGGCGATCGCGGCCGTCGACTACAAGGGCAAGGCCTGGGAGAAGGACCTGGTGGCCCAGGCCGGCCGCCCTCCCTCCCTGGTGATCGACGGGGCGGGCGGCGACGGCCTGAACAACCTGATCGCGGCGGTGGCCCCCGCGGGCCGCATCGTCCTCTACGGGGCCACCCGGCTCTCTCCCTCGAAGCTCGACATGGCGAAGATCTTCTTCAAGCAGATCGACTTGCGCGGCACCACCATGGGGACGGACGACGAGTTCCGCGCCATGGTGAAGCTGGTGGCGGAGCACCGCATCAAACCGGTGATCGACAAGGTCTTCCCTCTCTCCCAGGCGGTGGCGGCGAACCGCCTGCTGGAGGAGTCGGGGCAGATGGGGAAGATCCTGCTGGATTGCAGGAGCTAGTGCCTCGACCGGGGCGTGGTGATCGCACCGGGAACGCGGAGCGCCAAGGCGAGCCGGACGCCCAAGGAGTGAGCAGCGGAAGCGTAGTGGATCCTACGCTGAGCAGCGCAGCGACGAGGCCGTCCGGCGCAGCCCAGCGATCCGCGTTCGCAGGTATCAAC
>DATKAG010000096.1:0-14950 GCA_035498355.1 Myxococcales bacterium
AGCAGGGCTGGCGCACGCTGGAGGCGGTGATCGCCATGGCCCAGCGGCACGACACCACGCCCGCGGCGGTGGCCCTCGCCTGGCTCCTCGCCCGCCCGGAGGTGAGCAGCGTGATCGTGGGGGCGCGGACGCTGCAGCAGCTGCAGGACAACCTGCGCGCCCTCTCCGTCCGCCTGGGCGCCGAGGAGCAGAAGGAGCTGGAGGAGATCAGCCGCCCGGCCTGGGGATATCCCTACAACTTCATCGGCTCGCGGGAGCCCTGGTGAAGTCCAGCTCCCCGCGCCAGCGCACCGCCACCGGCTTCCCTTCCCGCAGGGCCGGCGTGTAGGTGCAGCTGGCGATGAAGCGCTGGATGGCCTTGAGCGCCAGCGCCGATCCCTTGCCCGTGACCTTGACGTCGGTGACCTTGCCGTCCGCGCCGATCAGGTAGTTGGCCTGCACCACCCCGGTGACCGTTTCCCCCTCCGGGATGCGCGGCCCCTTGCCCCGGCAGCCCTTGCGCACCGGCGGGACCTGGTCCTCGCCCACCTCCGCGCGCGTATGCACCGTCTCCACCGCCGAAACCTCCTGCTCCTTGGGAGCGTGGGCGCAGGCGGCGAGCAGGCCGGCGAGGAGCATCACTTGCGGATGTTGAATTCGACCTGCCACCGGGTCTCCGTCGTCTCCCCATCGCCCTGCGGGGGGTCGTACCTGCACGACTGCACGTACTTTCGCATGGCTTGCAGCGCGCCGGGCGTGGCATCGCCGGAGACGGTCACCTCTCCCACCGTGCCGTCGGCGCGCACCACGAACTCCGCCCTCAGCTTCCCCCGCACCCGGTCGTGCCGTCCAAAGCGCGGTCCCGCCTGATCGCAGCTCCTGGGCGTCCCGAGGACGACCCGCTCCCGGGTGCGGGTGGTCGCGAGCTTCGCGCAATGCTCGCCGATGGCCTGCCGGGTCTGCGTCAGCGCGGTCACCGCGGCCGGGCCCGCGCCGTCGGGCAGCACGTCGATGGCCCGCTGCGCGTAGCCATTCCCCTCCGAGCAGCGGCCGTTGGCGGCAAGGACGGTGGCGTACACCGCCAGCAGGTCGGAGCGCCCTGGGGAGAGCTCCACCGCCCGGGCCGCGTGGCGGAGCGCATCGCCTCCCCGCCCCGCGCCCTCCTCCGCCAGCGCCAGGCGGGCGAGCACGGTGGGGTTGTCCGGCGCCAGATCCGCCGCCTTCCGGCTGGCGGGCAGGTCGTGGTTGTGGCGATCGGCCCAGAGCAGCCAGGCGCGCCAGTCGTCCGGGTGGGCGGCGGTGGCGGGGCCAGCGTCGGCACTCTCCGTCAACCGCAGGGCCAGCGGATTGCCCGGGTCCTCGGCCAGGGCGAGCGCCAGCAGGGAGCGCTCCCGCTGCTCGCGCTCCGGGGTGCTGGCGTAGCCGGGCGAGAGGCGCATCAGGTCGCCGAGCACGGCGTAGACCTCGGCGCGGGGCATCGTCCGCTCCCCCACCGGGCCGGCCCAGCGGGGAGCGTCGACGAGGAAGATCCGCACCTTGCCGCCCTTCAGCCAGGCGCCTACGCCCGCGCGCAGGGCCCCCTCGTCGAGATCGGGGAAGGAGGCGGAGAAGGCGTAGTACTGGTCCTCGCCCTTGGCCAGCCGGTCGAGCATGGCGTCGAAGTCCTTGCCCCGCTCGTCCACCAGGAAGTGCACCAGCGCCCAGGCCCCGGTCTCGAAGGCCCATCCCTCGCTGGCCGACATGCGCTCGGCCTCGCGGCCCAGGCGCATCGTCAAGGCGAAACTCTGCACCGGCCTGTAGGACAGGTACTCGACACGCTCCTTGGCCGGCTCGCCCACCACCACCTTCCCCGACCGGCGGTCGAAGCGCAGGGTCTCCAGGTAGCAGGCCACCCCTTCGGCGACCCAGCGGGGGTTGCGCACCAAGAACTCGTTGCTGATCACGTGCGCCAGCTCGTGCTTGAGGAACCGCTGCTCCTCGGGATCCTGGTCGCCGTTCACCACCATGATGGGCTCGCCGAAGGCGTCGCTGGCCACGAAGCCCTCGATTCCCTTGAGGGCGTACTCCTCCAGCTCGCGCCCGTCGGCCAGGGCGATCACCTGCGTGCGCCCGGCCTTCTCCACGCTGCTGTGCCAGCCGGCGACGAGGAGGGCGGCCCGCACCTCCTCCAGATCCACCGCCATCTTGCGGGCCTCCGCGGCGCCCAGGTCGGTGCGGAGGACGAAGTGCTCCGTCTGCAGCTCCCGCCAGCGCTCCGGCTCGACCGGCCGTGGTCCGTGGGCGCAGGCCAGCAGCGCCGCGAGGAGGACGAGTCTGCGCATGGAGGGGCGAGGCTACCGCGCCGGCGCGGGTGGCAGGAAGAAAGTCCCCCCGGAGATACGTGAAGGGCGCGACTCCCTGGGGGAGTTGCGCCCTTCTCCGTCGCGTTCGCTTCCCCTGCGTCAGGCCGCTTCGTCGAAATCCGAGAGATAGCGGCTGAGGAAGTTGCGCGTGCTCTTCTCCACCTGCCGGACCCGCTCGCGGGAGAGGCCCCACTGCTTGCCGAGGTCCTCCAGCGTGCGCGGATCGTCCTGGGTCAGGCGGTCGCTCAAGATGTCCCAGGCCAGCTCGCCCATCCGCTTGCGGACCCGCCCCAAGGCGATCCGCACGTCCTCGTTCTGCTCCGCCCGCAAGAGCTGGGCGTCCGGGCCCGGCCCCTCGTCCGCCAGGCGGTCGAGGTGCGTGGCGTCGCTGTCTCCGTCCGTCCCCAGCGTCTCCTCCAGGGAGATGTCCCGGGGGGGCAGGCCGCCGTTCGGCATGGTCCGGCGCACCGCCGAAGGGCCGTCCTTCAGGCAGCGGGTGATGTAGGCGCGGATCCACCACACGGCGTAAGTCGAGAAGCGGTTGCCCTTCTCCGGGTCGAAGTGCTCGATGGCCTTGAGCAGGCCGTAGTTGCCCTCCTGCACCAGGTCCTCGAGCCGCACACCCCGCCCCATGAACTTGCGGGCGACCGAGATGACGAGGCTCAGGTTGTGCACCACGAGCTTCTCCTGCGCGCGGCGATCGCCTTTCCGGGCCTTCCGCGTCACCACGAGCTCCGTCTCGCGGTCGAACGGCGGATGGGCGCGGATCAGCTTGATCAGCGGCGCCAGGTCGTCGAATTCACTGCGGTCGCGCGGCATCGTCCTTCCTTCCTCTCATCCCCTCCAAAACGCTCCTCTTTCGCTTCCGATCTGACCTTGCAACCACCCAGCCGCTCACACATTCCTTCGATGCACAACGCGGGCCGGTGTTGCGCATTTTGTTTCGCGTCGTTATGACGCAGGGTCCATCTCTCGGGCCGGCGCTTTGATGCCCGGGGAGCGGATTCGTTGCGGTCAGCGGTCTCCTTTCACGAACCCGTCCGGCGCTGGTTCGAGGGCTCCTTCCCTGGCCCCACCCCCGCCCAGGCCCTCGGCTGGCCCCCGATTCTTGCTGGAGAATCCACCCTCCTCCTGGCGCCCACGGGCTCCGGAAAGACCCTTGCCGCATTTCTGACGGCCGTCGACCGCCTGATGTTCACTCCCGCGCCAGCAAAAAAGGCGCGATGTCGGGTTGTCTACGTTTCGCCGCTCAAAGCCCTGGCCTTCGACGTCGAGCGCAACCTTCGCGCCCCCCTCGCCGGGATTGCCGCCCAGGGGAGCGCCCTGCACCTGCCTGAGGTAGGCATCCGCACGGGCGACACCCCAGCGGCCGAGCGGGCACAGATGCTTCGCTCCCCGCCGGACATCCTCATCACCACCCCCGAGTCGCTCTACCTGCTCCTCACCTCGCGGGCCCGCGAGATCCTCCAGCCCGTGGAGACGGTGATCGTCGACGAGATCCATTCGCTGGTCGCCAGCAAGCGCGGGGCCCATCTCTTCCTCTCCCTGGAGCGCCTGCAGCAGCAGGCAGGGCGCGACCTGCAGCGCATCGGCCTCTCCGCCACCCAGCGCCCGCTCGACGAGGTGGCCCGGCTGCTGGGCGGCGGGGAGCCCTCGGGAAAGAAGTGGCGGCCGCGCCCGGTGACGGTGGTGGATGCGGGCTCGAAGAAGCAGCTGGAAGTGAAGGTGGAGGTGCCGGTCGAGGACCTCTCGAAGATGGGCGAGATGGAGGAGCTGCCGGCCGGGCCGGGAAAGGATGGCGCCCAGCGCCGCAGCATCTGGCCCTCCATCCATCCCCGGCTGCTGGAGCTGATCCGCGCCCACCGCTCCACGATGATCTTCGTCAATTCGCGCCGCCTGGCCGAGCGGCTGGCGGCCTCGCTCAACGAGCTGGCCGGAAGCGAGGTGGCGCTGGCGCACCACGGGTCGGTGGCCCGGGACCAGCGGCTGCAGATGGAGGAGCGGCTCAAGCGGGGCGAGCTGCCGGCCATCGTCGCCACCTCGTCCCTGGAGCTGGGCATCGACATGGGGGCGGTGGACCTGGTGGTGCAGATCGAGGCCCCGCCTTCCATCGCCTCCGGCTTGCAGCGCATCGGCCGCGCCTCGCACCAGGTGGGAGGAGTGCCCAAGGGGATCGTCTTTCCCAAGCACCGGGGCGACCTGCTCTGCAGCGCCGCCGCCGCCTCGGGGATGGCCGCGGGCCAGGTGGAGGAGACCTTCTATCCGCGCAATCCGCTGGACGTTCTCGCCCAGCAGGTGGTGGCCCACACGGCGGACGGGGTGCACCAGGTCGACGAGGTGTTCGCGCTGGTGCGGCGGGCCGCGCCCTTCGCCGACCTTCCCCGCAGCTCCTTCGAGGGCGTCCTGGACATGCTCTCGGGCCGCTATCCCTCCGACGAGTTCGCCGACCTGCGGCCCCGCCTCACCTGGGACCGCGTCAAGGGCACCCTGCGGGCCCGCGAGGGGGCCGCCCGGGTGGCGGTGGCGAACGCGGGCACCATCCCCGATCGCGGCCTGTACGGCGTGTTCCTCGCCGGCGAGCAGGAGAAGCCCAGGCGGGTGGGAGAGCTGGACGAGGAGATGGTGTTCGAGTCCCGCGAGGGCGACGTCTTCGTCCTCGGCGCCTCCAGCTGGCGCATCGAGGAGATCACCCAGGACAGGGTGATGGTGGCCCCCGCCCCGGGCGAGCCGGGGAAGATGCCCTTCTGGCACGGCGACCGGCCGGGGCGGCCGCTGGAATTCGGGATGCACGTCGGGCGCCTCTCCCGGGAGCTGGCGCGGGCGCCGGCGGCCAAGGCGCTCTCGCGCCTCTTGGCCGACGGGCTGGACGAGCGGGCGGCGAAGAATCTCGTCCAGTACCTGCGCGACCAGGCCCAGGCCACCGGCGAGGTGCCCAGCGACGAGACGGTGGTGGTGGAGCGCTACCTCGACGAGGTGGGCGACTGGCGGGTGTGCCTGCTCACCCCCTTCGGCGCCCGCGTCCACGCCCCCTGGACCACCGCGGTGGTGCGGCGCCTCTCCGAGGAGCGCGGCCTGGAGGTGGAGACGATGTGGACCGACGACGGCATGGTCTTCCGCGTGCCCGAGTCGGACGAGGCGCCGGAGACCTCGCTCTTCTTCCCCAAGGCCGACGAGGTGGAGGACCTGGTGGTGCAGGCCCTGGGGACGACCTCGCTGTTCGCGGCCCGCTTCCGGGAGAACGCCGCCCGCGCCCTGCTCCTGCCCCGGCGCCATCCCGGGCGGCGCAGCCCGCTCTGGGCGCAGCGCAAGCGGGCGCGCGACCTGCTCCAGGTCGCCTCCCGCTATGGCAGCTTCCCCTTGCTCCTCGAGACCTACCGCGAGTGCCTGCGCGACGTCTTCGACCTGCCGGGGCTCCAGGAGGTGCTGCGCAGGGTGCAGGACAAGCGCCTGCGGGTGGTGTCCGTCGACTCGCGCACCCCCTCCCCGTTCGCGGCCTCGCTGCTCTTCAGCTACGTGGCGAACTTCATCTACGACGGCGACACGCCCCTGGCCGAGCGGCGGGCGCAGGCGCTCTCCGTCGACCAGGGCCAGCTGCGCGAGCTGTTGGGCGAGGCCGAGATGCGCGAGCTGCTCGACGCGCGCTCCATCGAGGAGCACGAGCGCGCCGTCCAGCGGCTGGGCCGGCCGGCGCGCGGGGTGGACGGCCTGCACGACCTGCTCCTGTCCCTGGGGGACCTCTCGGAGGCGGAGATCGCCGCGCGATTCGAGGGTGAGCCGCCGCTGCAGGCGCTCTTCGCGGAGCGGAGGGCCTTCCCCTTCCAGGCGGCCGGGGAGAAGCGCTGGGCGGCGGCCGAGGACGCGGCCCGCTTTCGCGACGGTCTGGGAGCATCGCCTCCGGACGGGCTGCCCCGCGAGCTGCTCGAGCCGGTGGAAGATCCGCTCGGCGACCTGGTCTCGCGCTGGGCGCGCACCCACGGACCCTTCCGCGCGGAAGACCTGGCGGCACGCTGGGACATCGGCGTCGCGGCCGTGCGCTCCGCGCTTGCCCGCCTGCTCGAGCGGGAGCGGGTGCTGGAAGGGGAGTTCTTGCCCGGAGGCCGGGGGCGGGAATGGGTCGACGCCGAGGTGCTCAAGGCTCTCAAGCGGCGCTCGCTCGCCCGGCTGCGCAAGCAGGTGGAGCCGGTGCCTCCCCAGGCGCTGGCCCGCTTCCTCGCCGACTGGCAGGGGGTGGCCCGGCCTCGCCGCGGGCTGGACCCGCTGCTCTCCGCGGTGGAGCAGCTTCAGGGGGCGCCCCTGCTGGCCAGCTCGCTGGAGCGGGAGGTGCTCGCCGCGCGCATCCAGTCGCTCAGGCCCGGGGACCTGGACGTGCTCTTCTCCGCCGGGGAGCTGATCTGGCGCGGCGTGGAGCCGGTGGGAAACCGGGACGGGAGGATCGCGCTCTACCTCACCGACCACTACCGGCTGCTCGCGCCCCCGGCCCGGCCTGCCGGAGGAGAGCTGTGCGAGAAGCTGCGCCGCGAGCTGCACAAGCGGGGCGCCTCGTTCTTCGCCGACCTGCAGGCCGCTGCCGGCGCATTTCCCGCCGACGTGCTCGCGGCCCTCTGGGAAATGGTCTGGGCCGGCGAGGTCACCAACGACACGCTGGCGCCGCTGCGCTCGCACTTGCGCGGGCCGCCCAGGGAGGAGCGGCGGATCCCGCACCTGGGCCGGCCCTTCCGCTCCCGCCGCGCCGGGCCGCCGGGGAGCGAAGGCCGCTGGTCGATGCTGGCCGGGCCCGGCGGGACGCCGGCGGAACGCGCCGCCGCGCTGGCGCAGACGCTGCTCGCCCGGCACGGGGTGGTCACCCGGGAGACGGCGCACGCCGAGGAGATCGCCGGCGGGTTCGCCGCCGTCTATCCGGTGCTGAAGGCGATGGAGGACGCGGGCCGCGCCCGGAGGGGCTACTTCGTCGAGGGCCTGGGCGGCGCCCAGTTCGCGGTCCCGGGAGCGGAGGAGCGGCTGCGCGGGTTCCGGGAAGAGAGCGCGGAGGAGCGGACGCTGGTCCTGGCCGCGACCGATCCGGCCAATCCCTACGGCGCCACCCTTCCCTGGCCGCGCGGCGACGGCGAGGGCCGGGCACAGCGGGCGGCGGGCGCCCAGGTGGTGCTTCACCAAGGCGCGCTCATCGCCTGGCTGGGCCGCGGCGAGCACAACCTGCACACCTTCCTTCCTCTGCAGGAGCCGGCGCGATCGCGCGCCGCCCGCGCCCTGGCCTTGGCGCTGGCGGCCCAGGTGGAGGAGGGGAAGCGCAAGGCGCTGCTCGTCGCCCGCGTCGACGGCGAGGAGGTGGGCGCGTCTTCGCTCGCTCCGGCGCTGAAGGAGGCGGGGTTCACCGCGGGGATCCGCGGCTACCTGAAGCGGATGCCCGCCGGATACGGCCCGCCCTCCGCCGGACCGGCGGCGGAGGAGATCGACGAGGAAGATGCCTGAGGCCGTGCGGCCTGGTGGTGCTCCGCGGTGAGGAAGTGTGTGCCCTGGGCCCTTGCGCCGGAGAGCGCCGGGCGACAGAATTGCGCGCGTCCGAGTACCTCAAGTCGGTCCGAGCGGTTAGACTGCACCGCCTGAAACTCCGGAGGTCTCGTGGGCTCTGTCGAAGATCTTCTCAGCTGGGGTGTCTTCCTCCGATTCGCCGCCATCGGCACCTACGCGGCGGCCTTCATCTCCTACGCCGGGCGGCTGGCGGTGCAGAAGCTGAAGCTCGATCGCGCGGCCACCGTTCTCGCCGCCCTCGGCGTCACGACCCACACCGCGTACCTGGTGACGCGCTGGATCGCCGCCGGCGAGATCGAGATCCTCGCCCGGGAGCGGGGCGGCGACGTCCTCACCTCCATGGACCGCTTCTGGTTCATGGTCTCGCACCCGCCCTACACCAACCTCTTCGACGCCCTGAACTTCGTCGCCTGGGCGATGATGGTCTGCTACCTGATCATCGAGCGCAAATGGGGCCTGCGGGTGGTGGGCGTGCTGGCGGTGGCCCTGGCGCTGGTGGCCATGGGCGAGGCCTCGCTGGTGGCCGACAAGCAGATCGAGCCGCTGGTGCCCGCGCTGCAGAGCTACTGGATCCTCATCCACGTGGGCATGCTCTTCATCTCCTACTCGCTCTTCACCCTGGGGGCGGTCTGCGCGCTGCTCTACCTGGTGCGCACCGGCACTCCCAGCGCCGCCCTGGGCGGGGTGCAAGCCGCGGTGGCGGCGCTCCTGCTCGTGCTGGTGGGCGGGTCCCGGCTGCTCCTGGGCGGCACCTTCGAGATGGCCCCGGGCTGGCAGCACCAGATCCAGAGCAAGCTGCATCCCGGCAAGCTGCTGGACGTGACCACGGCGGTGCACGTGGTGGTGCCGGGCACCGACAAGCTGGCGAAGTTCTTCACCCCGGTGGCCGGGGTGGGGCCGTTCTTGCTCGCCGCCATCGTCCTCTTCATCGTCGGGGCGGTGGTGTACTGGCGCCAGCGAAAGCTGCCCGAGGCGGGAGTGCGCGCGACCGGGTACAAGGTGATCGCCGCCGGCTTCGCCCTGCTCACCATCGGGCTCGCCCTGCTGGTCTTCCGCATCGTCACCTCGCCGGAGATCGCCATCCCGTCCGGAACCCCGCTGGCTCCCGGGGAGCACGGACCCTACCGGCTCTCCATCGCCTCCAACTACGCGCTGGGGCTGATCGCCCTGGTCTGGGGCACCACCCTGGGCTTCTTGCTCACCACCCCGCTGCGCGACCGCATCTCCGACGGCCTGCCCGACCCGCGCAAGCTCGAGGACATCACCTACAAGGTGATCATCGCCGGCTGGCCCCTGCTCACCATCGGCATCGTCATGGGCGGCATGTGGGCCAACGAGGCCTGGGGCCGCTTCTGGGGCTGGGACCCCAAGGAGACCTGGGCGCTGATCACCTGGGTGGTCTACGCCGGCTACCTGCACACCCGCATCACCCTGGGCTGGGCCGGCAAGCGCCCCGCCGCCATCGCCGTCTTCGCCTTCGCGGTGGTGGTGTTCACCTTCATGGGCGTGAACCTGGGCCTGACCGGCGAAGGCCTGCACACGTACGGGGCGGGGTGAGCCGCTTCAAAGCTGCTTGAACATCTGCTCGCCCAGGCTGGTCAGCTCCGGCGCCGCCTCGAGCTTCGCCAGCCAGCGCTCCGGGATGCGCGACCTGCCCAGCCTCGCGCCCAGCAGGGCACCGGCGACGCACGCGTTGGTGTCCGTGTCCCCGCCGCGGGAGACCACCGCCACCAAGCCTTCCTCGAAGTCCGCCGCGGAAGCGAGGGCGCTGAAGGCCAGCTCCACCGTGTGCAGCACGTAGCCCTGGTCCTCACCGTCCACGCGCAGGTCCGCAGGCTTGCGCGCCACTCCGCGCTCCACCGCGGCGCGCACCTCGTCGGAGACGGCGCCCGCGGAAGTGGCGGCGCGCTCGACGGCCTCCTCGGCGTCCTTGCCGCCGCGCACCAGGTGGGCGATGGCGGTGGCCACCGCGATGCAGCCCGCCACACAGCGCGGGTCGGCGTGGGTGATGCGGGAGACCGCGGCCGCGTCGTCGGCCAGGCCGTCGAGGCGCCTGACGTGCAGGAGCCCGACGGGGGCGCAGCACATCACGCTGCCGTTGCCCGCCGCCTTGCGCCCGCTGTCCTCCCAGGCGATGGCCCCCGACTGGGTGGGCGGATCGCCGGCCCGCAGGTTCTCCAGCGCCGAGCGGGTCAGGTTCCCGATGTCCTTGGGGCGGGTGGCGAACCACTTGAGGTAGTGCTCCGCCACGTCGTCGAGGTGGAGGCCGCGGCGGCCCACCAGGGAGCGGAGCAGCGCCAGGGTCAGCTCGATGTCGTCGGTGGGCTCGCCGGCTGCCCACACGCCGCCGCCGGTGATCTCCCGGAGCGGCGTCGCCAGCTCCTCCGCCCGCTTGAACTCGTGGGGCGCGCCCAAAGCCTCGCCCGCCGCGGCTCCCAGCAGGGTGCCGAGAAAGCGCCCCCGGGCGTCGAGCTGATCCTGCGTGACCGCGTTCGGGTGCCTGGCGAGTATTGATGGATCCGGCCGGAACGAGCCCATCGAGCCTCCCCCCGGCGCACTCTACTGCTGCCGTCGCAGCTCCGCCTCGGCGAAGTGCAGCCGATCGTTCCCCCAGAAGCTGCGATCGCCCACGAAGAGCATGGGCACGCCGAAGACGCCGCGGGCGAGGGCGAGATCGGTGTTGCGGCGCAGGGCATCCTTGATCTCCTCCTCCTGCGTCGCCGCCACCAGCTCCCGGCCCGGCAGCCCCGCCCTGCTCAGCGCGGCCTCCACCACCTCGGCGCGGGAGATGTCCTCGCCCTGCGCCCAGTGGGCGTGGAAGAGCGCCTTCATCGCCTCCTCGCCCTTGTTCATGCGCTCGGCGGCGATGCAGGCCCGCAGGGCGAGGATGGTGCTCACCGGGTAGGCCTCGGGGATCCGCATGGGAACGCCGTACTGCTCCGCCCAGCGGCCGGTGTCCTCGCTCATGTACTTCAGCTGCTGCGGAGGCGGGAGCTGGTGGCCGGTGACCTTGCGCAGCCCGCCCAAGGTGATGGGGAGCAGGCGGGCCTTGGAGTGCGTGCGCTTCTCGATGCCGGGGAGCTGGGTGGAAGCGAGATAGCTGTAGGGAGAGCCCAGGTCGTAGAAGAAATCGAAGGTCTTGGGCATGGCGGCGATCTAGCATAAGGGCCGGGATGCTGAAGATCTGCCCGGTGTGCCGGAGGACCTGGTCCGGCGGGCGCGACTGCCCGCATTGCGGCGAAGGTCATCCCTTGATCGACGTGGCCTCCGGGCAGGGGCGCCGCACGTTCCTGCGCGATCGCGAGCTGGCCTCCGCCATCCGCGGGTACTACGGCGCGCGGACCGGGATGCTGATCGCCTTCTGGGGGATCCTCCTCGGGCTGGTGGCGGCGCTCTTCCTCTGGCGACGCGCGGTGCTGGTCCCCGGCGCGCCGCGGGCGCTCTTGCTCGCAGGAGCGGTCGCCTGCGCGGTGATCCCCTTCCTCGTGGCCATCGTCCTGGCCGACCGGGTGGTACGCCGCTTCAGCCGGGGCTGCATCGGGCGCGCGCCCGGCCCGGCGGAGATCCGCATCGGGCGCCCGGACGAGGGGCGCAGGGACGTTCTCGGGTTCGGGCAGAGAGGGTAGTTACCGGAGGCCGGCGTCCAGCTCCTCCGAGAGGGCGGCCAGCACTTCCTGCGCGAAGGCCACCTTCCCCGGATCCTTGGCCAGCACCCGCCGCACCGCCTGCTCCACCGTGCCGGTGCGCACCACGTCCAGCTTCCGCCCCTTGGCGGTGAGCGTGAGCAGCGCGCGCCGGGCGTCGCGCGGATCGGGCTTGCGCTGCAGCGCCCCCCGCGCCTCCAGCCGCTTGAGGATCCCGGTGAGGGTGGAGGGATGGACGTGGAGGATCTCGGCCACCCGCCCCGCGGCGATCCCCGGGAAGCGGCCCACGATGCGCACCACCAGCCGCTGCGGCCCGGTGAGGCCGAAGGTCGCCTCCATGCGCTTGGAGGCGGACTGCAGGGCGTGGTCCACCGCCCAGAGCATGCGCATGAAGTCGAGCACCGCTCCCAGCGGCGCATCCTTCGTCTCCTCCAGCTGCTCGATCTGGCCGTTGTCCGGCATCGTTGGTGCTCCAACGCTTTCACGGGGCCGCGCCCCGCGCAAGCGTCACTTGATCAGAGCCGTCAGTTCCTTGAATTCCGGCGTGCCGGCCACGCCCAGGAGGTCGAAGAGGATGGCCTCGGTGCTGCTCAAGACCGCCCCCGCCCTCTCGCACAGGCGCAAGCCCACCTCCCGGTTGGCCTCCGTCCGGGAGACGACGGCGTCCTGGGCGATGAAGACGGAGAACCCGCCCCGCAGCAGATCGCGCACCGTCTGGAAGACGCAGACGTGCGCCTCCATCCCGGCGACGATCACCTGCTTGCGGCCCGTGCCCAGGATGTGGCGGGCGATGGGCTTGGAGGCGCCGCAGGAGAACTCCAGCTTGGTGAGCGGATCGGCGGGCAGGAGCGCGCGCAGCGAGGGCAGCGTCGGTCCCAGGCCCTTCGGATACTGCTCGGTGGCCACCATCGGGATGTCCAGCCTGCGGGCCGCCTGGAGGAGGACCCTGGCGTTCCTCTCCAGGGCGTGGAGGGGCCCCTTTGGCATGGCGGTGGCGAGCCGCTCCTGCGCGTCGACCAGAAGGAGCAGCGCCTCGTTGCGATCGAGGGCGAGGGCGGCGGCGGGGGAGGGCTCAGATGGCATAGCCCTGCGCTCCGCTGGCCGCGGGCGCCTCCGGATCGAGGACCACGTTGACGCAGGCCACCGTCCCCGAGGCCACGGCCCGCTCCAGCGCCGGGCGGATCTGCCCCGGCTCGGTGACGTGCTCGCCGTAGCCGCCCAGGGCCTCCACCACCTTGTCGTAGCGGGTGGGGGCGAGCAACGTGGCCGGGCTCTTCTCCGCGCCGAAGAGCTGCACCTGGGGAAGCCGGATCTGTCCCCAGCTGGCGTCATTCCCCACCACCGCCACCATGGGGAGCTTGAAGCGCAGGGCCGTCTCGAAGTCCATGCCGTTGAACCCGAAGGAGCCGTCGCCCTGGATGACGAAGACCGGCCGATCGGGATGGAGGAGCTTGGCGGCGATGGCGAAGGGCGCGCCCACGCCCAGGCAGCCCAGCGGCCCGGGATCGAGCCAGCGGCCAGGCTTGCGCAAGGCGATCACCTTGGCGGCGATGGCCACCCAGTTGCCGCCGTCCGCCACGAACATGCTGTCGCCGGCCGCGCGGGCCACCTCGTCCAGCTCCTTCGCCAGGCGGAAGTGGTGGATGGGGACCTGGTCCGAGCGCTCGTATTCCGCCTGGCGGGCGGCCTTGGCCTGCTCCCGCCTGCGCAGCTCGCGCAGCCAGCTCTCGCCGCGGGGGCGGTTGGAGAGGGCGGCGGTGAGCTGCTCGAGGACGCTGCGGGAGTCGCCGATGATCCCCAGGTCGACGGCGCGGTTGCGCCCGATCTCCCCGGCGTCGCTGTCGATCTGGACGATCTTCGCGCCCTCGGCGATGCCCGCCCCGTAGCCGAGGCGGAAATCGAGCGGGGTTCCGGCGATCACCACCACGTCCGCTTCCGCCAGCGCGTCCTTGCGGGTGTGGGAGAAGAAGTGCGGGTGATCGGCCGGCAGGCTGCCGCGCCCGGCGCCGTTGAGGAACACGGGCGCCCCAGCCCGCTCGGCGAAGGCGGAAAGCTGGGCCTGGGCGTCGTCCCAGTGGATGGAGCTGCCGGCGATGATCGCGGGGCGCTCTGCCCCTGCGAGCAGCGCACCGGCCCGCTCGATGTACGCGGGATCGCCGGGCTGCCGCGCCCGGGTGCGGTAGGAGACCGGCAATGGGCACTCGCTCTCCTCCACCCCGTTGGAGAGGACGTCCCAGGGCAGCTCGAGGAACACCGGCCCGGGGCGGCCGGTGAGCATGGTGCGGAAGGCCTTGGCCAGGTAGGTGGGCACCCGGTCCGGGGAGGGAACGCGGTCCGACCAGCGGGTGATGCGGGTGAAGAGGTCGACCTGCTCCATCTCCTGCAGCGATCCCTTGCCGGCGTTGAAGCTGGGGGCCGCCCCGCCCAGAAGGAGCACCGGACTGTTCGCCGCGTAGGCGTTGGCGATCCCCGTGAGCGCATCGGTCACCCCGGGGCCGGCGGTGACGGCGCAGACCCCCACCCCGCGCGTGAGGCGCGCGGTGGCGTCGGCGGCGTGGGCCGCGGCCTGCTCGTGGCGGGTGTCGACGATGGCGATCCCCTCTTCCAGGCAGGCCGCGTAGATGGGGGCGATGTGCAGCCCCGAGAGGGTGAAGAGGTGCTTGACCCCCTCCGCCTTGAGCATCCGCACCAGGAGTTGCGCGCCGGTCAGGGTTGCCATGCGCCTGCCTTGTACGCCGTGGCGGGGCCGGCGGCGAGGGGCAGGGTCAATCCCGGGGCGTCAAGAGCAGGTCAGGCGGCCGTGCGGCGGAAGCGGGAGAGGGACGCAGGCAATGCGGCCAGGGCCGGGAACTGCTTCTCGGGGTGCAGTTTCTGCGCCCTGGCGAGGAGGGCGTCCTCCGGCTCGACGTTCTGGGGATCCACGACGCAGCAGTCGACCGGGCAGACCGCGGCGCAGGCCTCCTCCTCATGGAAGCCGACGCACTCGGTGCAGAGGGCAGGGTCGATGACGTAGATGTCCTCGCCCTGCGTGATGGCGGAGTTCGGGCACTCGGGCTCGCAAGCGCCGCAGTTGATGCACTCCTCGGTGATGATGGTCGCCACTCGGATCCTCCAGTAATCGTGGTTCTATCACGCGTTGCACGCGGCGTGCCGTGGCGACTTCATCCCACCCGGACTTCATCCCACCCACACGGTCTTGGTGTTGGTGAACTCGCGGATGCCCTCCTCGGAGAGCTCGCGGCCGTAGCCGGAAAGCTTGATTCCGCCGAAAGGAAGGCGGGGATCGCTCTTCACCATCCCGTTGATGAACACCTGCCCGGCCTCCATCTCTTCCACCAGGCGCTCGGTTTCCGCGGGGTCCTGCGTGAAGGCCGCGGCTCCCAGGCCGAACTGCGTGTCGTTGGCCAGGGCGATGGCCTCGTCGAGGCTCCTGGCCCGGGCCACCGCCGCCACCGG
>DATKAG010000097.1:0-10467 GCA_035498355.1 Myxococcales bacterium
AACCTGGGCGGCCGCTTCACCTTGCAGCAGATCGACTTCCCCAGGATGAGCGACTGGATCGTCTCGGTGGTGAACCTCGTCGACCTGGACGAGGACGGCGCCCCCGACCTCTTCTTCTGCACCTGGATGCACGGCTGTCACATCCTCTTCAACCGCAACGGCTCCTTCTCCGCGGCGGCCCACGTGGAGCTGCCCCGGTTCGACGAGACGGCGGTCACCGCGGTGGCCTTCGCCGACGTGGACCGCGACGGCCGCCTGGACATCGTCACCGGGGCCAGCACCTCGCAGCCGCGTTTCTTCTACCCGGCGCCGGCCGTGAACCGCCTCTGGCACAACCGCGGGGGAGGGAAGTTCGAGCAGGAGCCGCTCCCCGGCCCCGAGGGCGACACCTTGACCCTGCTCTTCACCGACCTGAACGGCGACGGCTGGCCCGACCTCTACGTGGGCAACGACTTCGACGAGCCCGACCGCGTCTTCATCAACGACCACGGCAAGCTGCGCCCGGTGAAGGCGGCCGGAAGCCCCATCCAGGCGGCCACCACCACCACCATGTCGGCGGACGCGGCCGACCTCGACAACGACGGCCGCCCGGAGCTCTACCTGGGCCAGATCGCCATGGGCACCGTCAGCCAGATGGCCAAGGCGCTGGCCCCGCCGGTGGGGAGTTGCGACATCTATCCCGACCTGGCCGAGCGCTCCCGCTGCAACGTGGCGGCCCGCTTCCAGCTGGTTTCCATCGAGGCCCGCAACCTGAACAGCGTCGACCCCTGCATGGAGCTCTCCGATCCGCTGCAGCAGCGCGACTGCGTGGTCACCTCGCACCACTGGTTCCGGGTCCTGGCCCGGCTGCCGGCGCTGGGAGCCGACAAGGCGAAGGTGATGGCCGAGTGCGCGAAGATCCCCGCCGACTTCACCACCCTCCACGACGTCTGCGGCACCATCGCCAGAAGCGAGATGGACAACGAGGAGTCGGACGTCACGTACTCCGACGAGATCCCCTCGCTGAAGCACACCAACCTGCTCTACACCCCGGACGGCAAGGGTTACCGCGACGTCACTTCCGACTGGCGCGCGGGCTTCGGCGGCTGGACCTGGAACGCGAAGTTCGCCGACCTGGACAATGACACCTGGCAGGATCTCTACGTGGCCCAGGGATCGCGCCTGCGCCCGGGCAGCGTGTCGGCGACCTTCTACCACAACCTCAAGGGGAAGACCTTCAAGGAGGAGACGCGCGCCTTCGGCCTGGAGGACCACGTCCCCACCGGCTCGTACCTCTACCTGGACTACGATCTGGACGGCGACCTGGACATCATCACCCATCCCTTCCAGCTCACCCCGGTAATCTGGCGCAACGATTCGCCCAAGGGCCCCGCGCTGCAGCTCGCCCTGGACGATCGCCGCTCCCCCAACCACCAGGCCATCGGGGCCCGGGTGGAGATCCGCGCTCCCGACGGGCGCCTGCAGGCGCGGGAGATCAAGGGCAGCGGCGGCTACGCCTCCGCCGACGCGCCTTTGGCGTACTTCGGCCTGGGCGACTGGCCCTCGGTGTCCTCCATCAAGGTGGTGTGGCCGGGCGGCGACTCCTCCACCCTGGACGGCCTGACGCTGGTGTCGGGGAACTACAGCCTGGCGCGGCTCTCGGGGGCCAGGCGCGAGACCGCCACTACTCTCGGGCCCGGGCAGAAGCCTTGAGGCCGGCCGCGAGCGGCCTCGCTTCCGCGTCGCCTTCGCGGATCTCGTAGATCCGGTCGGCGGGCAGGGGGCCCTTGAACTGCTGGACCCGTCCGCTGCCCGGCCAGCGGATCTCCAGGAGGTCGATGGCCGCCGCCTTGCCCAGCCCCAGGTGCGGGCGGAGGCTGGAAGCGCCGAAGCTGCCGCCGCTGCCCACCACGCCGTGGATCTCGCGGGGCTTGCCCTCCTCGCTGGCCACGATGCGGATGCGGGCCCCGACCGCGAACCGGTTCGCCTTCACTCCGGTGAGGCGCAGCTTGACCCAGTGGTTGGGGTGGCCGGGGTTCTTGTAGATGGTGGTCCAGAACCGGTCGCTGGGGTACACGCCGCCCATGTTCTCGATCACGTCCTGGTTGCCGCTGCCGTCGATGTCGCCGAAGGCCACCGCGTGGCCCTTCTGGAGGTTTCCGAATCCGCCCGAGGTGGTGACGTCCTGGAAGCGGAGCCCCCGGTCGTTGTGGAACATCCGGTTGGGGACCAGGGTGGTGAGCGGCGGCGCTCCCGTGCCCAGGTAGAAGTCCGGGTACCCGTCGTTGTCCAGGTCGCCGAAGTTCGCCCCCATGGTGAGCAGCAGCCTGTAGAGCCCGGCCTGCCGGGTGACGTCGGTGAAGGTGCCGTTCCCGTTGTTGTGGTAGAGGCGCGGCCGCTCGCCCTTCGCCTGCTCCCCTTGGCCCAGCGCCTCGCGGACGATGTTGGGGAGGGTGGCCGAGTAGCCGGTGACGAAGAGGTCCAAGAAGCCGTCGTTGTCGTAGTCGAAGAACCAGCAGGTGAAGCTCATCAGGGGCTCGCCCACCCCGGCCTTCTCCGTCACGTCCTCGAATCGAGGGATGCCCGACGGGTCCGGGCCCAGGTTGTGGAAGAGGTGGTTGGGCTTGCCCAGGACGGAGACGTAGAGGTCGGGCCGGCCGTCGTTGTCGTAGTCGCCCCAGACGGCGGCCTTGATCATCCCGCCCACCCGGATGCCGCTTTGCGCCCCGATCTCCTGGAAGGTGCCGTCGCCCTTGTTCAGGTAGAGCTGGAAGTCGGGCGTCGATTCGGGCCACTGCACCTGCTCCCGGTTGATCTCGTTGCCGACGAAGAGGTCGAGCAGCCCGTCGCCGTCGATGTCCGCCCAGGCCGCCGCCTGGGTGGGGTAGTAGCTGAGCAGGCCGGCTTTGGCCGTCACGTCGGTGAAGGTACCGTCGCAGTTGTTGCGCAAGAGCGAGCGGGGGAACTTCCCGTGGTCGTGCAGCCAGGCCCCGCGGGGAAGGAAGACGTCGATGCAGCCGTCGTTGTCATAGTCGGCCTGCACCATGTTCAGGCCCCCCACGATGCCCTCGAGGCCCGCCTGCTCCGTCCTGCGGACGAACTTCCCGTCGCCGTTGTTGTGGAAGAACTGCAACTGGTCGGAGACGCCCATGTGCGAGAGCATCAGGTCCAGGTGGCCGTCGTTGTCGAAGTCCTCGAGGATGGTGCCGCCGGCCTCGCCGAACTCGGCCACCCCCCGCTCGGCGGCCACGTCCTGGAAGCGCCCCACGTCCGCCTCCGACTGGAAGGCCGAGGGCGGGATCAGCCAGCGCTCCGGCACCTGGTCCGGGTACTGGCCCAGCGTCATGTAGCCGATGTTCAGGAGCCAGCGGTAGGAGAGGGCGTTTTCCTCGCCGATCTTCGGGTCCGCCAGAAGCTCGCCGTAGAGCCGCACCGACTCGGTGGCCCCCAGCCGCTGCGTGTGCACGCCCTTGCCCTGGATGGGGAAGAGGCAGGACTCGGCGTTGTGGCGGGTGGCGCAGTTCTGCAGCTCTCCCATGCGCAGCCAGGCGAAGGCCAGGTCCGCCTTGATCGCCTCCGCGGCATCCGCCGGCATGGCCTTGCCGAACTCCTTCGCCATCCCCTCCAGGGTAGCGATGGCGCTCTCCACCTCGCCCGCGTACAGGTCCTGCTGGGCGATCTCCCGCTCGAGCTGGAAGCGCCGGGGCGGGCTGGTCTCCCGCTTCAGCGAGTCGGAGAGGCTGCGGATCTTCGCCTCGTGCTGGTCCCACTGGTTGTCCCAGATCCCCTCGCGCGCGGCGATGGAAGAGAGCTCCGCCACCATGTCGAACTTCGGCCGGGGGCGGGCGAAGTAGGCCAGCGCCGCCGCCGCGGCCGCTGCCGCCACCAGGGCCGCGCTGATGGGCAACCGCTTGCCGCGCAGGTCCATCAGTGCCTCGCGGTGGCGCGCCCGCTGGGCGCGGGGGCGCTCTCGCGCAAGAGGCGCATCGCCTCCAGGCGCTCGGCGAAGGGGCGGGGCGAGTCCAGGGCCAGCTTCAGCTCCGCGCGGGAGAGATCCGTCTTCCCCCGCGCCGCATGGAGGGCGGCGAGATGGAAGTGCAGGCTCGGCTCCTCGGGAGCGCCCTGCACGGCCTTGGCCAGCAGCTCGCCGGCGCGGGCCGTGTTGCCCGCCTTGAGCTGCACCCAGCCGAGCGCGTCGTCCAGCAGGGGGTCGGAAGGATCGTCGTTCCGCAACTCGCGCGCGAGCTGCAGGAACCTCTCGCGCATGGCCGGGTCGTCCTGGGAGGCCAAGAGAACGGCCAGCTTGTAGCGGGCGAGATCGAGATCGGGCCGGGCGGCGAGCAGCCCGTCGTAGAGGCGCACGGCATCCGCCGCGGCGCCCTGGGACGCCAGCATCTGCGCCAGCATGAGCTGCAGGTCCACCGACTGGGGGAAGCGGGCGATGCCTTCCTGGCAGATGGCCAGCGCCTCCGCCGAGCGATCGAGCCCGAAGTAGTAGTCGGTGAGCTGCTGGTAGGGGACGGGCGAGCCGGGCTGGAGCTGCAGACCCCGCCGCAGCGCCGATTCCGCCTTGATGGGATCGCGCGCTTCCACGTAGGCGCGCGCGGCCATGTAGCGGGCGGAGGAGAGCCCGGGATCGCGCTCCGCCAGGGCCACCAGCTGGTTCCCCGCGTGGTACGCCCCCTTCTGCGCCGCCCAGGCGCGGGCCAGGGCGGCGAGCGCGGTGGGGAAGCGCGGCGCCACCGCCAGCGCCTCGGTGAAGCGCAGCTCCGCGTCATCGGTGAGGCCCCGGGCCAGCGCCAGGGTGCCGGCGAGGAAGGGCGCGAACGAGCTCTGCGGCCAGCTCCGCGCCGCCTCGTCGACGATGCGCTGCGCCTCCGGCCACTTCTTCTCCTGCAGCCGATCCTCCAGCTCCTCCCGCGCCTTCGCCAGCCGTCCCGGCCAGTGCTCGCGCGTCCAGGCGCCGAGGCGGCCGAGATCGGTCTGCGCGTCGGCGCGCAGCCTGCGCGGCGGAGCGGGAGGCGGCCCCAGCGCTTGCTCCAGCTCCGCCTCGTTTTTCGTTGCACCGAGCTCCGCGACGATGGCCAGCGCCTCCCTGGTCTGGCCCGCCTTGTCGAGCAGCCGCGCCAGGGGAAGCAGCAGCTCCCGGTCGCGCCCCGCCGCCGCCACCCCGCGCCGCGCGGCCTCGATGCCCGCCTCCGTCCCCTCCGCCCGCGCCGTGCTGCGCAAGAGCAGCGCCCACGCCTTCGCGTCCTTCGGCGAGCCGGCTACCGCGATCCTGGCGTCCTCGCGGGCGCCGAAGTACCGCCCCAGCTTGAAGCGGATCCCGCCCCGCCGCTCGTGCGCGTCGGCCCGCTCCGGCGCCGCCTCGATGGCCTGGTCCAGCGCCGCCTCCGGCGCCTCCAGCCAGCCGCTCTTCATCATCAGATCCGCCAGCCCCAGCCAGGCCTCCGGATCCTCCGGGTGCATCTCGGTCAAGGACTGCAGCTCGAGATACGCCAGCTCCCACTTGTCCTGCGACAGCTCCAGGGCGGCCAGCTCCCGCCGGGCCTCGGCGTCGCCGGGTTTCAGCTTGCTGGCAGTGCGAAACTCCGTCCGGGCGGCGTCGATCCGTCCCGCCGCAAGGTCGGCCTTGCCCCGCCGCAGGTGGAAAGCGGCGCGCCTCTGCGCGACGAAGCCCGAGCGCCAGAGGCGAGGCACCGCGAAGGCGCCCAGCGCGATCGAAACGAGCGCGACCGCCGCCAGGTAGAGCAGCCGGCGGCGCTTCTGCGGCTTTTCCACGGCCGCGGATCCTACCCCGGACGCGCCTCGGTGACGTGCAGCGTCTGGCCCTCCACCGTATAGAAGAAGAGCCAGCCCTGCACCGAGAGGCAGAGCCGGCTCACCTTGACCGAGGCCCAGAAGGCGCTGTCGGCGGGGATGCCTTCGAGCCCCTCCGCGATCTCCTGGATGCGCAGGCGGGCCTCGTCCCGGATCGGCTCCGGAGCCAGGGCAAGGGTGGGGTCGACCATGATCACTCGACGGGTCAAGAACGGCCTCCCGGGGTTGGCGAGTGAAGACGGAATATTACAGCACTGGTGCGCACCGCCATCAAGGCGGATCGCGGATCACCCCGGCAGTACGGGAGGTTGTGTCGCAGGGCCCGGATCCAGCCCGACTTCAGTCGTCGTAGGTGAGCTCGCCCGGATCGAACCCTTCGGCCTTGCCTTCCTGCCTCATCTCCGCCCAGAGCTTGCGCTTGGTGCGGTCCCGCACGTCGTCGTACGAGTCCTTCTTTCCCTTGGGAACGAAGTAGTCCCTGGCATAGCGCACGTAGGCGTTGGCGATCCGCGGGGCGAGCTTCTTGTCCGTCTCCACCGAGGGCGTGCCCCCGCCGACGGCCTGGAACTCCTTCTCCACGTTGAACCCGTACTTGGCGATCGCCGGCATCCAGTGGTGCATGTGCACGATCATCACGAACAGCGCCACGGTGAAGACCTTGTCCTTGCCCGGCCAGCGGGTGGAATTGGAGAGGTAGACGGCGTACTGCGACTCGGCCACCGCCTCGCGCGTCGCCTCGTCCTCGGAGATGCCGATGATGGCGCTGAGCAGGTCGACCTGCTGCCGCCAGGACTTGAGCGGCGGCAGGTGCCGGTTGTCGTCGCCTTTCTGCCCGGCGGCGCTGCTCACCACCTTCTTCGCCGCCAGGTCCACCACCTGGTAGTCGCCCTTCTCGTAGTTGATCCCCAGGCCGTCGAGCAGCTTCTTCATCCCGGCGTCCTTGTTCATCTCCTCGAAGGCGTGCACCCCGTCGCCCTTCGCCCCCAGCCCCACTCCCCAGGTGACGATCTGGTTGTCGTAGGTCTGCAGGCTGGCGGGACGCCCTTCGAGATCCAGCAGCACCCCGAAGGCGCGGGCCACCATCCGGTCCACGCCCTGGGCCGCGTCCGCCTTCTTCTGGAAGTACCCCTTGGCCCACTGCGCGTGCGAGTCGGGCGGCTTGTAGTCGTAGTGGTGATCGCCGGCGTACTTGCCGGTGACCGCCTTGAGCGCCTTCTCCGGGTAGCGGGCGCGGTTGCGCCTCACCGCCTCCAACACCTCCGCCGGCACCTCGGCCTTGCCGATGTACGGGCGCCATTCCGCGGCCTCGGCCGGCGCGCCGTCCGCCTTCTTCCCGTCGACGTAGAGCGGCGCCTGGGTGACTCCCGAGGCCCCCGCGTCCTCGATCTTCGCCTGCAGGATCGTCCCGGCCGAAAGGCCCTGGGGAAGGGCGATCTCCGCGCTGGCCTGGAAGCCGGAGAAGGTGAGCGTTCCCGCCTCCGCCACCAGCTCCTTGTCGCCCTGGAAGAGTCCCACCTTGCAGCTCTTCCCCTCGTCGGCGGGAGCGCAGAGGGCGCGCAGGAAGACCCGCTCTCCCGGCGCGGCGTGGTTCCTGGTCCAGTAGAACACCATCAGGAAGATCTTCTCCCCCTCCTTCTTCTGGGGCGCCGGTTCCACCTGGAGCTTCTTCACCGCCGCCGCCAGCTTCTCCTGCGTGCCCTTGCCCGGGATCCCGTCGGCGGCAAGGCCGCTGCTCTTCTGGAACTCCTTCACCGCCGCCTTCGTCTCCGCGTCGAGCTGCGCCGGGTTCGCCCCCGGCCTGGCCTTCAGCTTCCCCTTCTGGAAGAGGGCCTGCAGCGAGGCGTTCACCAGCGGCATCATCAGGGCCGCCGCCGCGCTCGTCGCCAGCCGCTTGCGCGTCTCCGGATCGGCGTGGCCCAAGGAAGGCGCCTTCCCGCCCATGAACTTCTCCTGGTAGTCGCGGATGGCCGCCTGCGACTTCTCGTCGTTGACCTCGTCGGCCTGCCCTGGATCCGCCTCGATCCAGCGCGCTTGCCAGAGCGTTTGCAGGCTCTTCTCCGCCTCCACTTGCCCGGGGTGCGGATCGGCCGGCGCGGGAGCCTTTTCCGTTTTTCGCGCGGGGGCCGTGGCCACCCCGGGGGCAGGGCCGTCTCTCTTCGCCGGCGGGGCCGCCTCCCCCTTCTCGCTCTTCACCGTGGCGACGGGTGGCGGCTTCGCCGGCTCTCCATTTCCCGCAGGCTTCGCCCCGTCCGCCCGCAAGTACGGCTCGGGCGGAGTGACGCCGAAGAGCCGGGCGGCATGGATCTCGTGCACCGAGGTGTCCAGGGTGTCCGCGTAGGCGATCTGCACCAGCTTCGCCGGCACGCCGAAGCTCTCCAGGTCGATGCTGCCCTTCTTCACCCCGGGCACCCCGAACCACCAGTACGGCGCCTTGACGTAGTCGGGGTACGCCTGCGGGTCGTCGACGGCGAGGGAGAACATCTCCTTCTTCTGGATGTACTGGCTGCCCTGGTGGTCCAGGTACGCCGGGTCGACGTAGGGATAGCGGAAGACGGTGATCCCCGCCCCGCCGCTGGCGGTGCCGTTCGAGGAGACGAACTGGAAGCAGTCCACGTCCCCCTTGGCGTCCAGGTGCACGTTCCAGCAGAAGACCGCGTGGCCGTGGTTGTTGTGCCAGTCGATCCCCAACAGGTCGCCCCGGCGGATCTTCTTCGTCTCCACCGGTTCGCCCAGGTTGTGGGCCACGATCGATCCCGCGGAGTGATTGATGAACTTGAAGGCCTCGTCGAAGCGGGGGATGCGGTCGACGTACTGGCGCTTGAAGTCCGCCTTCCACGACTTGTTGCTCTTGTAGCTCTCCAGGGAGAACCCGTTGTGCAGGTAGTAGAAGTACGGGCCCAGCGCCTGGCCGCCGTCGAACTGCGGGTCGTAGGGGCCGTCCAGGGAGTACGCCTGCCCGGTATCCACCTCGCGCGGATCGAGCGCCATGTAGACGGTGGTGGCGGTGAAGGGCGAGCAGGAGGTGACGCCCTTGCCCGCCTTGGCTGGCCCGTTCTTCATCGAGACCAGCCGGCCGCCGCCGTACCCGCCGGTGTTCAGCTTGCGCAGGTACTCCCAGATGCGCAGCAGCTTGGGCAGCCCGCCCGAGATGCTGGCCGCCTGGTAGTCGCCGGGCTTCAGGTCCTCGAAGGCAAAACCAGCCATCCCTCACCTCAGGCGAGCGCGAAGCGGTAGGCCGGATCTTCCTCGTCCAACTCGTCGTGGAACACGGAGTGGGCCACGAACGAGGCGCCGCCCGCCTCCAGGGTGAAGAGCCCGGGCTCGACCACCAGGTGGATGCGCCCGTCCGCCCCGCAGACCGCTTCCTGCACCGCCCCCTCCGCGTCCTCGAGCTGCACCTCGAGGTCTTTGGCGGGCGCGCCTTCCGCGTCCAGGAACTGCACGTCCAGCACCGCGTGGCGATCGGGCCCGGTGGTGGGCGCGTCCATCTCCGCCCAGGCGTGCCCCTCGTCCTCCGCCTGCTCGCCGAGGACGTGGATCTCGTACTCCTTCTCCCGGGGAACGGACGCGGAGAGGATCCCCGATCCGTCGGTCAGGATCGGCTCGCCCACCGCCTCCCCCGTCTCGGGGTCGAGGATCCGCACCCGCTCGCCGGCCAGCGGCGTCCCTCCCGCCGCGTGCAGCTGCACCTCGATGCGGAAGCCCTTGCCGCGGATGCCGTCCACCACCAGCAGGTAGCGGCGCCCGGTGCGGAGCTGCACCCCGGCCCTGGCCTCCTTCAATCCGACCGATCGGGTCTCGATCTCCACGCTCATCCGGCCCCCTGTTCCAGGGAGAGGGGCCGCCGGAGCGGGCGGCTCAATCAGCGGCGCTGATGCCGGAGATAAGCTCCTTCTCGAACCGCTCGACCAGGACCTGCGGATCCATCTCGATGTGCGCGTCGGCGGCCACCCCCAGGCGCAGATCCCCCCCGTAGCTGAGGAGGGTGACGCTGAATCCCAGCCGCCCCGAGGTGGGGGCCCAGACCATCACGCTCGCCAGCTTCCGGCCGGCGAGGTGGATGCGGGCCTTGGGCCCGGGGACGTTGGTCACCATCACCGTGGCCTTGCGGGTGAAGATC
This sequence comes from Myxococcales bacterium, assembly GCA_035498355.1. Classification (GTDB taxonomy): domain Bacteria; phylum Myxococcota; class Myxococcia; order Myxococcales; family 40CM-4-68-19; genus 40CM-4-68-19. The sequence continues at coordinate 9,920 of DATKAG010000097.1, forward strand.
TCCACTCCGACCCGCTCCGCCGCCGGCCCGGCCAGGCCGAAGCCGCGCAGGATGTCGAAGGCGACCGGCGCCACCACCGACGACTTGACCGCGTCCATCCGCTGCTTGAGCTTGCGCACGCGCTCGCCCGCGTCCGGCTCGCCCACGGGCAGGTCCACGAACGCCAGGCCGAAGCGGTTGCCCATCTCCCCGTTGCGCGCGCCGAGGAAGACCGGGACCAGCGCCCGGATCTCGCGGCTGGGGATCGGGCGCCCCGCCTCCAGCAAGGCGCCGCGCAACACGCCCGCCAGGGTGCCCATCAAGACGTCGTTGACCGTGGCGTGCTGCCGGCGGGCGAGCCCGCGCAGCCCGAGAAGCGGGATGGCCCCCGACCAGGCGGCGCGCTTGACCAGCCCGAGGGGGCGCCGGAAGAGGGTGGGCGGATCGGGCGGCAGCGCCAGCATCTGCGCGAAGGTGCCGGCGCGCACCAGCCGGTCCCTGGCCCATTCCAGCGGGCCCCTGGGCTTCTCCGGCCGCTTCCCCACCTCCGGCGGCAGCGGCGCCGGATC
>DATKAG010000098.1:0-2835 GCA_035498355.1 Myxococcales bacterium
TCCGCTTCACCAGCACGATTTCCAGCTCGTCGCGCACGTGCTGCGGCACCTCGCGAAGCTCCGCCGCGCACGCTTCCGGGATCACCACCCGCTTCAGGCCCAGGCGGTGGGCCGCCAGCACCTTCTCCTTGATCCCGCCCACCGGCAGCACGCGGCCGCGCAGGGTGGCCTCGCCGGTCATGGCGGTGTCCGGCCGCACCGGGACGCCGGAGAACAGGGAGACCAGGGAGGTGAAGAGCGTCACCCCCGCGCTGGGGCCGTCCTTGGGCGTGGCGCCCGCGGGGACGTGCACGTGCACGTCCCATCCCTCGAGGGGCTTCTCGCCCACGCCCAGGTGCGCGGCGTTCGCCTGCACGTAGCTGAGCGCCGCCCGGGCCGACTCCTTCATCACCTCGCCCAGCTGGCCGGAGAGGATGAGCTGGCCCTTGCCGGGCATGCGCAGCGCCTCCACGTACAGCACCTCGCCGCCCACCGGCGTCCAGGCCAGGCCCGCCGCCACCCCGGGGACGCCTTCGTCCTCGCGCACCTCGGGCTGGAAGCGGTCGGGGCCGAGCAGCGACTCGATCTCCGGCTCCTCGACCTTGCGCGGCTCGACCAGCAACCCTTCGGCCTTCTCCACCGCCAGGGCCCGGCAGACGTCGGCCAGGCGCTTCTCCAGGGAGCGCACGCCCGCCTCGCGGGTGTGGGCGGAGATGATCCGCCGCAGGGCCGCCTCGGTGATCTCCGCCGCGGCCCCGGTCAGCCCGTGCGCCTCCAGCTGCTTGGGCCAGAGGTGCCCGCGGGCGATGGCCGCCTTCTCCTCGGAGGTGTAGCTGGGGATCTCCAGCACCTCCATGCGGTCGCGCAGGGCCGGCGGGATGGTCTCCAGCGAGTTGGCGGTGGCGATGAACAGCACCCGGGAGAGGTCGAAGGGCACCTCCAGGTAGTGGTCGGCGAATGCCTTGTTCTGCTCGGGGTCCAGCACCTCCAGCAGGGCGGCCGCCGGGTCGCCCTGGAAGCCGGCGCCCAGCTTGTCGATCTCGTCGAGCATCACCACCGGGTTGGCCGTCCCCGCCCGCTTGAGCGCCTGGATGATGCGCCCGGGCAGCGCGCCCACGTAGGTGCGCCGGTGGCCGCGGATCTCCGCCTCGTCGCGCATCCCCCCCAGGGAGACGCGCACCAGCTTGCGCCCCATGGCCCGGGCGATGCTCTGACCCAGGGAGGTCTTGCCCACTCCGGGCGGGCCGGAGAGGCAGAGGATGGGGCCCTTCAGGTCGCCCCGGAGCCTGCGCACGGCCAAGAACTGCAACACCCGCTTCTTCACCTTGGCCAGCCCGTGGTGGTCGGCCTCCAGCACCTTGCGGGCGTTCTCCACCTCCAGGTCGTCCTCGCTGTAGACGCCCCAGGGCAGATCGGCAATCCACTGCAGCCAGGTGCGGGCGACCGATCGCTCCGGGGACTGCTCGGGCAGCTTCTGCAGCCGGGCCAGCTCCCGGCCCGCCTGGGCGCGCACCTCGTCGGGCAGCGCGAGCGCGGCGATCTTCTTCGCCAGCTCGTCGCCTTCCGGCTGCGGACCCTCGCCCAGCTCCTTCTGGATGGCCTCCAGCTTCTTGCGCAGGAGGTGCTCCCGCTCCGCCTTGGAGACCTTCTCCTGCACCGCGCCCTCGATCTCTTGCGCGGTCTTCAGCACCTCGCGGCGGCGGGCGAGCAAGCCGACCACCAGCTTCAGCCTCTCCACCGGATCGAGCGCCTCCAGCGCCTTCTGCTTCTCCTTGGCGTCGGCGGGAACATAGTGCGCGAGCAGGTCGGCCAAGGCGGCGGGATCCTCGATGCCGTCCAGCGCCTGGCCAACCTGGGGCGGCACGGCGGGGAGCAGCTCGAGGATCTCGCGGGCCAGCCGGCGTGCCTCCAGGGCCAGCGCCTCCACCTCGGGGGTCCGGGGCGCGGCCAGAGGAGCGATCTCCTCCACCCGGCCGGTGGGAAGCGGCTCTCCTTCCTCGATCGCCAGCACCCGGACGCGGCCCACGCCCGCCACCACCACCCCGAGGCTCCTTCCCACGCCTTCCACCCGGGCCAGGGCGGCGATCGGATGCACGCCCAGGTCGCCCTCCGCGCTCAGGGCCACCACCACGCGCTTGTCCTCCGAGCGCGCGATCTCCGCCGCCCGCCGGGCGCCGGAGTCCCCGGTCGAAAGCTGCGCCACGGCGCCGGGAAGGAGCACCGCGTCCTCCAGCACGAACACCGGCAACCTCAGGTCCAGGTTCTTCTCCATGCTCAAACAAGTAAGGGTTGCAAACCCCGTGTCAAACGGGGGCGCGTTTCCAGAATTTGCGGATTACCGGAGGGAAGAACACACCCGGGTGGTTGGATGCCGCCTCGAGCAGAGGGATTCGAAGCATCCGGCCAGGGGGTCCGGCCCCGCGTTCGTTCGAGCCCTCGACGGATCCCCGGGCGCGGCGTTGTGCGCGAGTGGCCGCTGCTGCACATTGTGGCCCGTGCGCTATCTCGCCCTGGCCACGGACTACGACGGGACCCTGGCCGAGCAGGGGCGGGTCCGGCCCGCCACCGAGGTCGCGCTGGAGCGCTTGCGCAAGAGCGGCAGGCGGCTGGTGCTCGTCACCGGGCGGGAGCTGGGCGACTTGCGCTCGGTCTTCGACGGCCTTTCCCTTTTCGACCTGGTGGTGGCGGAAAACGGCGCGCTCCTCCACGACCCACGCACGGGCGAGGAGGTGGTGCTGGCCGAGTCCCCTCCGCCGGAGCTGGCGGACAGGCTGCGCTCGGCGGGTGCCACCCCCCTGGGGGTGGGGCGGGTGATCGTCGCCACCCGCGAGCCCTGGCAGGTGGCGGCCCTGGAAG
>DATKAG010000099.1:0-7205 GCA_035498355.1 Myxococcales bacterium
TGCGATCGCCGGGCTCGATCAGGCGGAAGTCGCCGATGGCGCGTCCGACGTCGCGCAGCAGCCTCTTTTCCAGGTCCATCGGGGGCGAGGGAGTATCAGAAGGCCCCCGGGCGGCGCTACTTCCCGCCGCCCCCTTTCGCCGGGACGTGGAACTCCATCGATTCGCAGTACAGCTCGGCGGTCATGCGGTGGATCTTCTCCGTGTTCGAGGCGGCCGGATCCTCGGAGATGCGGAAGATCCCCAGCTTGTGGAAGACGATGGTTCCCAGCTCGTCCTTCAGGTTCGGAGCGAGGAAGGTGAGGGTGCCGTTCTTCTCCTTCTCCTCGGAGCTGTTCCCCTTGATCACGAAGTCCTCGAACCAGTCCAGCCAGGGCTGCGCGGTGGTCTGGGCGAAGCTGATCTTGAGATTGGGAAATTCGAGCCCCGAGGGCACCTTGTGGTAGTCCCTCGCCTCGCCGACGATGTCGTCCGAGATCTGCTGCTTGATCGTGAAGGACTCGATCTTGTTGACCTTGGTGCAATCGAGGCCGTCGATCGTCAGCTTGAAGTTGTTGGGCAGGAACGGCTTGACGGTGGACTTGGTGGCCGTCCCCTTGCCGCTGCCTTTCTTCGTCCGGATCAATTCGGGCGAGAATTTCACCCTCAGATAAGCGGGTTCCTTGGAAGCGCCGTCCAGGGTGGGGATCACGGTCTCGCGGATCACGGCGTCGAAGAACTCGCGCTCGACCTTCGCCTGGAGGTCGAAGTCGTAGGCCACGATGGCGCCGCTCTTGCGCGTCCATTTCATTGCCCAGTTGTCCGCGATCCACTGGTAGAGCGAGGGATCCATGGAGAACCCGAAATCGACGGAGAAATCCTCGTAGATCGGGCCCCCGATGTGCTTGCGCCCGAACAGGTCGCCAGGGCCATTCTTTTCGTTGATCACTTCCGCGCTGATCGCCCCGCCGTTGACGCTCTTGAGAAAGCCGGCGGGCTTCCCCTCCAGGATCAACCCGTAGCTACCGCTGACGTAAGACCTGGTGTCGGCTGCCATGCGTCCCCCTCCGCGCGTCTTGCCCGCTCACGCGCCGAGCTTGAATGCCATCGCCTCGCAATAGACGCTGGCCGTGCCCCGCCTGTTGCGGTCGCCGTCGCTCTCGACGCCCATCTCGAAAGGCGCCAGGTCGGTGAAGGTGATGCTGGCCAGCGGCTTCCCGGTCCGGTTGAACAGCGTGAGCTTCCCCGATTTCTCCCCGCCGCTCTTCCCCTGGATGACGAGATCCTCGAACCAGCCCCGCCAGGAGTCGTTCAGCGCCTCGGAGAAATGGATCTTCAGGTCGGGAAACGTCACCGTCCCTTGATAGGTGGGGGTGTCCCCCCTCTCTCCCACGGCCTCGCGCACCACCTTCTGCGTCACGGCGAACGAGTCGATCGCGCTCACCTTCTCGCAGTCGATCCCGTCGATCTCCAGCTTGAAGCGGGAGGGAACGAAGAGCTTCTCCGGGCTCCGCGGATCCGCGCCGGAGGCCTTTCCCGAGCCCTTCTTGAACCGCACCAGCTCGGGCGCGAACTTGAGCTTCAGCCCGACCGCATCCTTCGCCTGGGTGTCGAGCCTGGGGATGGTGGTCTGGGTGAGCAGGGCGCCGGTGAACTCGCGCTCCGACTGCACCTCCAGCTTCTCGTTGCAGTCCAGGATGGAGCCTTGGTGGATCGCGCCGCTCGACTGCCAGTTGGAGGCGATCCAGTCGTAGACAGGCGCCTCCATCGCGAAGCCGATCTCCAGCTCGAACTCCTCGTAGCGCACGGTGGAGAGGTGCTTCTTCATCGAGAGCGATCCCGCCTTCTCGACGACCACGTCCGCGCAGATCGAGCCGCCGGCCACGTCGCGGAGCAGCCCGCAGGGCTTGCCATCCAGCACGAGGGCAGAGGTGGCGCTTCCCGGCCGCACCTTGGCGGTGGCGTGCTGGGTGTCCCCCATCAGCCCTCCGCGGCCTGGAGCTCGCAGGTGAAGCGCAGCTCCACGGGCTCCGCGTCGCCATCCTCGGGGCTGGGGTGGGCCACCTGCAGCGATCCCTCGGCGACGCCGTCCTCCACCCGGCTCTCGACGGTGTCGTAAGGCACCCAATCCTCGCCGTCCAGGCGCTCGACCACGAAGCGGACCGTGCGCCCGTCCAGCCCCGGCGCGTCCACCATCAGCGTCGCCGGCTCGCCGTTGGCGAAGGAGTCGTTCGACCAGCGCGGATTGGCGAGCATGGGGGGATGCTCCGCTTCCTCCTTCAGGGCATCCACCTCGTCGCCGGTTCCCAGGCGGGCGCTCACCGGCTTGCGGGTGGCGACGATCCGGCTGACGGCCTCGCGGCCGTCGGCCGTGCGCACGCGAAAGCGGTAGAGCGCGATCTCCCCCAGTCGTTCCATGCGATCCGTGGTCAGGGCAAGCGGGCGAGCCCATCATAGCCCGAGGCGCCAGGGAGACGGATATGAGGGGGATCACACCCGGCCCGCTGCTCGCGTCTCCTCCGCGAGCCGGTTAGACCATCGCCATGGCGCGGCGCGAGCTGGCGGTGGCGCAGAACGCCCCCGGGGATCTCTTCGTCGACGATTCCTGCATCGAGTGCGACACCTGCCGGGAGCTGGCGCCCGACGTCTTCGGCAGCACGGATTCCGGACAATCCTTCGTCCGGGCGCAGCCTTCCGACGACGGCTCCTGGCGGCGGGCCCTGCACGCCGTGGTGAGCTGCCCCACCTCCTCCATCGGGACGGAGCGGAGCGCGAAGGAGGCCGCGCGGGAACTGCCGGTCCTTCTCGACGGACGGGTCCATCGCTGCGGATACTCCAGCGAAGCGTCCTACGGGGCGCAGAGCTACCTGATCCTGCGGCCCGGGGGGAACGTGCTGGTCGACTCGCCCCGCTTCGCCGCTCCTTTGGTCCGGAGGATCGAGGAGCTGGGCGGCGTGCGGCGCATGTTCCTGACGCACCGCGACGACGTGGCCGATCACGCCCGGTTCCACGAGCGCTTCCGCTGCGAGCGGATCATCCATCGCGACGACGCGGTGATCGACGCAGAGGTGCTGCTCGAGCACGACGGCGAGCTGGGCCCGGGCTTGCAGGTCATCCATGTGCCCGGCCATACGCAAGGGAGCTGCGTGCTGCTGGTCGACGACACGTACCTCTTCACCGGCGACCACCTCTGGGCCTGGGAAGGGCGCCTGGAGATGGGCCGCAGCGTCGCCTGGTACTCCTGGACCGAGCAGAAGAAGTCGCTGGGCAAGCTGCTGGATCGCCGCTTCGAGTGGGTCCTGCCGGGGCACGGCCGCAGCCTGCACCTGCCCGCGGCGCGCATGCGCGAAGAGCTGGAAGCCTTACACCGCCGCCTTCGCTGAGGACATCCCCGCCCGGATCAGCGCCCGCGACATGCGCGGGGTGTTGCAGGCCCAGCCCAGCCTGCCATCCGGCCCGGCGACGATGATCCCGCCCTCGCCGTGGGCGCGCTCGCGGAGCAGGCCCACCGCCGCCTGCGCGGCCCTCCGGGGCGACGATCCCTCGCGCACCAGCACGCAGGCCGCCCGGGCCATCGTCACCTTGAGGATCGCCTCCCCGAAGCCGGTGGAGCTGGCGGCGGCCTCGTGATCGTCGGCGTACGTGCCGGCCCCGATGATGGGCGTGTCGCCCACCCGGCCGGGGCGCTTGTACATGGTCCCCCCGGTCGAGGTGCAGGCTGCCACCCGCCCCTTGGCGTCCACCGCCACGGCCCCGATGGTGCCGATCTTCCGCCGGACGCTGTCCGCGCCTTCCTTCTTCGCCAGCTCGTGCAGCTCCTCCCAGCGGGCGCGCTGCCGGGCGGTGATCAGCGTGGCGTTCGCCACCTGGGCAATGCCGCACTCGCGGGCGAAGGCCTCGGCCCCGGTGCCGCAGAGGAGCACGTGGGGCGTCTCGTCGCAGACGAGGCGGGCGGCGAGGATGGGGTTCTTCAGCGTTTTCACGCAGGCCACCGCGCCGGCGCGCAGGGTGGTGCCGTCCATGCAGCTCGCGTCCAGCTCCACCTCTCCCTCGGAGGTGAGGGCGGCGCCGGTGCCGGCGTTGAAGGTCGGATCGTCCTCCAGCACCATCGCCGCTGCCTGGGCGGCGTCGAGGGGAGAGCCGCCCTGCGAGAGCACGCGCAGGCCCTCCTCGGCCGCCCGCCGGGTGCCCTCGAAGTACCGCTTGGGGTCGGCGTCGGGCGCGGTGCCGGCGCCCCCGTGCACCACCACGGCAGGGCCGCCGCGCCGATCGAGCAGCTCCTCGAACTCTCCCTGCGTCAAATCGCCGGCATAGGCCATGGGGGCGCCCACATAGCACAAGCCCCGCTGCTTGACAGCGCCGACCGGGTTATGAATCTTGCCCAGAATCCCACGGGAGAGACCCCTATGGCGAAAGAGCGCAAGTCCCAGGAAGCAGTGATCGTCGGCGCGGCACGCACTCCCATCGGCGCTTTCTTGGGGACCCTTTCCGGCCTGCCCGCTCCCCGGCTGGGGGCGGTCGCCATCAAGGCCGCGCTGGAGCGAGCCGGCCTCAAGCCCGAAGAGGTGAAGACGGTGTTCATGGGCGAGGTGCTGCAGGGCGGCGTGGGCCAGGCCCCGGCCCGCCAGGCGGCCCTCTACGCGGGGATCCCCAAGAGCGTTCCCTGCGTGACGGTGAACAAGGTCTGCGGCTCCGGGCTGGAGGCGGTGATCGAGGGCGCCCGGGTGATCGCCCTGGGCGAGGCGGACGTGGTGGTGGCGGGAGGGATGGAGAGCATGTCCAACGCTCCCTACTTCACCCACGCCCTCCGCAGCGGCGCCCGCATGGGCAACACGGAGATGAAGGATCTGATGATCCACGACGGGCTCTGGGACCCGTACAACGACATGCACATGGGGATGTGCGGCGAGAAGTGCGCCGCCGACTTCCAGTTCTCCCGCAGCGCCCAGGACGAGTACGCGCGGGAGAGCACCCTGCGGGCGCAGAAGGCGCAGAAGGAAGGGGCCTTCAAGGCGGAGATCGCCCCGGTGGAGATCGTCGACCGCAAGGGCGGCAAGACGGTGGTAGAGGAGGACGAGGGGCCCAAGCTGGCCAGGCCGGACAAGATCTCCTCGCTCAAGCCGGCCTTCAAGAAGGACGGCACGGTGACCGCGGCCAACGCCTCCTCCATCAACGACGGGGCGGCCGCCGTGGTGCTGATGAGCGCGGAGCGGGCGAAGCGGGAGAACCGCACCGTGCTGGGCCGGATCGGCGACTTCGGGCACTCGGCCCGCGACCCGGTGGAGTTCACCATCGCCCCGGCCGACGCCATCAAGCAGGCCCTGGACCGCGCCGGGATCAAGGCCTCCGACGTCGACCTCTGGGAGATCAACGAGGCCTTCGCGGTGGTGGCGATGGCCAACAACAAGCTCGTGGGCCTGAGCGCGGACAAGGTGAACGTGCGCGGCGGCGCGGTGGTCCTGGGCCACCCCATCGGGGCCTCCGGCTGCCGGCTGCTGGTGACCTTGCTCTACGCCATGAAGGACCTGGGGAAGAAGCGCGGCATCGCCTCCCTCTGCATCGGCGGAGGCGAGGGGATCGCCCTGATCGTGGAGCGCGACTGACATGAACAAGGTGGTGGCGGACGCCGACGAGGCCATCCGCGACATGCAGGACGGGGCGGTGATCATGTCCGGGGGCTTCGGCCTCTGCGGCAATCCCGAGAACCTGATCGCCGCCATCCACCGCAAGGGCGTGAAGAACCTGACGGTGATCTCCAACAACTGCGGGACCACCGACAAAGGGCTGGGCGTGCTGCTGCAGAGCCGGCAGGTGCGCAAGATGATCGCCAGCTACGTGGGGGAGAACAAGGAGTTCGAGCGCCAGTTCCTGGCCAAGGAGCTGGAGGTGGAGCTCAACCCCCAGGGGACGCTGGCCGAGCGCATCCGGGTGGGCGGCGCGGGCCTGGGCGGCTTCTTCACCCCCACTGGCGCGGGCACCCAGATCGCCCAGGGCAAGGAGAGCCGGGTGATCGACGGCAAGGAGATGATCTTCGAGAAGCCGCTGAAGGCAGACTACGCCATCGTCCGCGCCTGGAAGGGCGACAAGTGGGGCAACCTGGTCTTCCGCAAGACCGCGCGCAACTTCAGCCCCATGATGTGCACCGCGGCCCGCGTCACCATCGCCGAGGTGGAGAACCTGGTGGAGGTGGGGGAGCTGGACCCCGACCAGGTGCACGTCCCCTCCGTCTACGTGAAGCGGATCTTCAAGGGGACGGGCTACGAGAAGCCCATCGAGAAGCGCACGCTGAGGAAGGGCTGACATGCCGCTGACACGCGAGCAGATCGCGGCGCGCGCCGCGCAGGAGCTGCGGGACGGGTTCTACGTCAACCTGGGCATCGGCATCCCCACCCTGGTGGCCAACTACGTGCCCGCGGGCATGGACGTGATCCTGCAGTCGGAGAACGGGATGCTGGGCATCGGGCCCTACCCGACGGAGAAGGAGATCGATCCCGATCTGATCAACGCCGGCAAGGAGACCGTCACCGAGATGAAGGGCACCTCCTACTTCTCCAGCGCCGACTCCTTCGCCATGATCCGCGGCGGCCACATCGACGTGGCCATCCTCGGGGCCATGGAGGTGAGCGAGCAGGGCGACATCGCCAACTGGACCATCCCCGGCAAGGTGCTGAAGGGGATGGGCGGCGCCATGGACCTCGTCACCGGCGCGAAGAAGGTGATCGTGGCCATGGAGCAGGTGGCAAAGGACGGCTCCAAGAAGCTTCTCAAGGAGTGCCGTCTCCCCCTCACCGGCAAGAAGTGCGTGAACATGGTGATCAGCGAGCTGGCGGTGATCGAAGTCACCCCCCAGGGCCTCTTGCTCCGCGAGGTCGCCCCCGGCGTCACCCCCGACGACGTGCAGAAGGTCACCGAGCCCAAGCTCCGCATCTCCCCGGAACTGCGCACGGTGAAGACGTAGTAGAACTTCGTCCGCCGGGACGCCGGGGGGCAGTTTGGCATACCGTCGTCGTCACCACAGGCCCCGCCTCATTGCTTCGGCTCCCTCGTCATCTCGCCGGCCCGTTCGGAGCGCCGGACGCTGGTTCAGGGATGCGGCGGTTCCTGAGGCGACGCCGACGGTACGCCAAACCGCCCCCCGGCTATCGGCGCGCGCGGTACTCAGACGCTGCGCTCCGTTGCCGCGCCCAAGATCCTCTCTGAGTAGAATCGCGGCGGCGCAGTTCGCGCC
>DATKAG010000100.1:0-3922 GCA_035498355.1 Myxococcales bacterium
CCGCGGGGAACTGGTACTTCTTCATCGATCCCATGCAGACCCAGATCACCCAGCGGCAGAACGCGCTGCGGGCCCTGGAGGACGAGCTGATCCAGAAGCAGTCCATCGCCAACAACCTGGCCCAGTTCAAGCACGAGAAGGAGATCCTGGAGCGCCGCCTGGCCCAGGCCCTCACCGAGCTGCCCAACGAGGCCAACATCGACGACCTGATCCGCTCGCTCTCGGAGATCGGCACCAAGAGCGGGCTGACCATCAACAGCATCGATCCCCAGCCCGAGCAGCGCCAGAGCTTCTACGCCAGCATCCCCATCGTCATGTCGGTGACCGGCAACTACCACGAGATCGGCGTCTTCCTCGACTCGCTCTCCAAGCTGGCCCGCATCGTCAACGTCACCAACATCAAGATGACCCAGCCGCGGTTGGTGAACGAGAAGCTGGTGGTGAACTCCACCTACGTGGCCACCACCTTCCGCTTCCTCCCCGAAGCCAGCGCTCCCAAGGGGGCCGGGAAATGAGCCGCTTCTCCCTCGCCGCGCTGCTGCTGCTCTGGGCCGCCGCTTGCGGAGGCCCGCCCCCGCCGCCCCGCCGGACCGCGCCGGCGGCGGCCGCCGCCCTCAAGCCGGTGACCGACGACGAGATCAAGCAGCAGATCCCGGCCAACATCTACGTCTATTCGCCCATCGGCAAGCGCGACCCCTTCCAGAACCAGGCCGTCAAGCAGCAGGGGTTCGGGCGGGGCCCGGCCAACCCCGGGCGGGTGAAGACGCCGCTGGAGAAGTGGGGGCTGGACCAGCTCAAGCTCTCGCTCACCGTCACCGGCACCGCCACCCCCATGGCCATGGTGGAGGATCCCGAGCACCGCGGCTGGCCGGTGCGCATCGGCGACTTCATCGGGCAGAACGGCGGGAAGGTGACCGGGATCCACCGCGACGAGATCGTGGTGACCGAGACCATCACCGATCATTCCACCGGGCGGGTGTACCCGCAGAACGTCAAGCTGTCGGTCCCCGTCACCCGCGAGGAAGAACGGGACATCAAGGCTCTCCAGGAAGGCGAGCACATCGGGCTCTCCAAGGGGGATCGCTAGTGCGCGCCGCGACTGGGAAGGAGAAACACATGACCACCCTCATCCTCTTCGCCGCGGCGGCCCTGGCCGGCGCGCCGCCGGCCTTGGCCGCCGGACCGGCGAAGGCGGGCCCTTCCGCGGACCCGAACGTGGTGCTCTCGCGCGAGGACGTCCAGCCGGTGAAGAACCCGGCCCACAGGCTCTCGGCCGTGGCCGTCAGCGCCGAGGACGGCGCCGCCCTGGTGCGGCTCCTGGCCGACGGCGAGATCGGCAGCCTGGGGATCGTCGAGTTGCGCAACCCGGCCCGCCTGGCCCTCGATCTGCGGGGCCTGGGCGGCAAGTACGCCAGGGCGGAGGGGAAGCTCCTGGTCAAGGGCGTGCGGGTGGCGCGGAACGAGCAGGGGATGCGGGTGGTGATCGACGCGGAGGGCGAGAGCATGCCCCCGTACTGGATCGACCGCGTCGCCTCCGGCCTGCGGGTGGTCGTGGGGAAGGCGGAGGCGAAGGCCCAGGTCACGGTGGCCCCGGCGGCCCTGCCCGTGCAGGCGCCGAAGGCTGAAGAAGCCCCGGCCAAGGCGGCGGAGGTGGCGAAGGTTCCCGCGGCTCCCCAGCTGGCCCAGGTGCGCGCGGTCGACCTGCGCACGCTGGACAACCGCACGGAGGTGCTGGTCGCTCTCGACGCCTCGGTGCGGTTCGAGATCTCCCGGCCCGACGCCACCACCAGCGTGCTCACCCTGCACGGGGCGGCGCTCCCTGACCGGCTGGAGCGCAACCTCGACTCCAGCTCGCTGGGCGGGCCGGTGGCCATGCTCTCCAGCTACCGGGTGCCGGGCGGGATCGGCGACGTGAAGGTGGTCGCCACCGTGGCCAAGGGCACCCTCGACGAGATGGTCGCCCAGCGCGGCACGCTGATCTGGAAGTTCGGCGGCCCCCAGGCGGCCCACGCCCAGGCCCAGGCCGTCACCCCCGCGCCCCGGGCCGCGGCCATGGCCTCCGACGCCAAGGCGGCGGCGGCGGCCGGCCAGGGCAACGTCTACGACACCTCGCAGTACACGGGCCGCAAGGTCGACTTCAACGTCAAGGACATCGACATCAAGAACCTGCTCGGCGCCATCGCCGAGATCAGCAAGAAGAACATCATCGTCGCCGACGACGTCCGGGGCAGCGTCACCATCAAGCTGCGCAACGTCCCCTGGGACCAGGCGCTGGACATCATCCTCAAGTCCAAGGGCCTGGGCCGGGAGGACATCGGCAACATCATCCGCGTCGCCCCCATCGAGACCCTGCGGGCGGAGCAGAAGGCGGCGGCCGAGGCCTACAAGAACCGGCAGGCGGCCGAGCCGCTCAAGGTCCGCCTCATCCCGGTGAACTACGCCAAGGCCGACACCCTCACCGCCCAGCTCAAGGACGCCCTCACCGAGCGGGGCACGGTCTCGGTGGACACGCGCACCAACACCCTGATCGTCAAGGACGTGCAGGAGGCGCTGCTGCGGGCGGAAGGGATCGTGCGCAACCTCGACACCCAGACCCCCGAGGTGCTGATCGAGTCGCGCATCGTCGAGGCCTCGACCAGCTTCTCCCGCACCGCCGGCATCCAGTGGGGCGGCAACGTCAACCTCGCCCCCACCTACGGCAACCCCACCGGCCTGATCTTCCCCAACATCCTGGCCATCGCCGGCGCGGCCGACGACCCGGCGGCCCCGGTGGGCGGCCTGCAGGGCGTGACCACCCCGAACTTCGCCGTCAACATGCCCGCCCCCATCGGCCTGAACAGCGGCGGCGGCCTGGGCTTCGTCTTCGGCAGCGCTGGCGGGGCGGCCAACCTCAACCTCCGCCTCTCCGCGGCGGAGACCAGCGGCACCATCAAGACCATCAGCTCGCCGCGGGTGGTGACGGTGGACAACGTGGACGCCAGCATCAGCCAGGGCGTGAGCATCCCCTTCTCCCAGACCAGCGCGGCCGGCGTGACCACCTCCTTCATCGAGGCGCGCCTGGAGCTCCGCGTCACCCCGCACGTGACGCAGGAAGGCTCCATCCAGATGCGCATCAACGCCACCAACAACCAGCCCAACCCGCAGCTCACCGGCTCGAACGGCCAGCCCTCCATCAGCCGCCGCGAGGCCCGCACCGAGGTGCTGGTGCGGGACGGCGAGACCACGGTGATCGGCGGCATCTACACCCGGCAGAACTCCGAGGCCTGGAACGAGGTCCCGGTGCTGGCGAAGATCCCCGTGCTGGGCTGGCTGTTCAAGAAGAAGTCGGTGACCGACAACCGCACCGAGCTGCTGGTCTTCATCACCCCGCGAATCATCAATCGCTCCCAGTCCGTCGTCGCCGCCGCGCCGCCCGCGGGCGACGAAGGGAAGCAGTAGGAGTCCGCCATGAAAACCCGCACCGGCATCGCGCTGCTCGGCCTGCTCGCCGCATCCTGCAGCACCAGCATGCGTTCGGACCTGCAGATCATCAAGGTGGTCGAGGCGGCGGCCCCGGCGGGCGGCGGCACCTGCGCCTTCGACCCCACCGCCAACGAGAAGACGCTCTCCGCCATCAACCCCGCCACCAACCTGGGGCAGGTCGCGGCGGTGGTGCAGAACAACCTCCTCGACACTTCCACCCTCAACCCGGGCCTGCGCACCAACACGGCACAGTTCCAGCCGCACCAGCTGGTCATCAGCTACGAGGTGTTTCCCCGGGCGGGGACCACCGCCGCTCCGTACACCATCCCCTCGCAGCTGGTGGCGGTGGGCGGCTTGACCGTGCAGACGGGCGAGCAGGGGACCATCGGAGGCGCCTTCTTCCTCCCGGGCGTGCTCCCCGCGGGCGCGGCGAACGGCGACGTCATCCGCGTCACCTTCC
>DATKAG010000101.1:0-3748 GCA_035498355.1 Myxococcales bacterium
CAAGGGCGGATGAGGAAAGGAGGGCCTACCGATGCGCGTCTTCGAGAAGCTCGACGAACTGTTCGCTGTCCGCCTCGGGGGGCCCTCCCGCGCCCTGCTGCTGGTCGCCGCCCTGGCCCTGGTGCCCACCTACCTGGCGCCGCTCTGGAACCTGACGATGTTCGCGCCCCAGTACCAGGAGGGGCTGCGGCTGGACATCTACAGCTACAAGCTGGAGGGCGGGAACAAGGGCCAGGACGTGAAGGAGATCAACCTCCTCAACCACTACATCGGCATGCGGGACCTGGCGACGGAGGACTTCACCGAGTTCAAGTGGATGCCCTTCGTCATCGGCGCCCTGGCGCTGGTGATGGTGCGCGCCGCCGTCTTCGGGAAGATGGCCAACCTGGTGGACGTGCTGGCCATGTTCGGCTACTTCGGCGCCTTCTCCCTCTGGTCGTTCGCCTACAAGCTCTACCGCTACGGGCACGATCTCGCCCCCACCGCGGCGGTGAAGGTGGCGCCCTTCATGCCCCCGGTCTTCGGGCGGGCGCAGCTGGCGAACTTCGAGGTCTACTCGTATCCCGCAGTCGCCTCCTACGCGATTTTCGCCTCGGCGCTGGCGCTCCTGGCCGCGGGGGTGATCGCCTGGAGCGCGGTCCGGCGCGGCTGAGCCGTGGCAGCGCCCCTCGCCGCCGCGCTCGCCCTGGTCGCCTCGGGAATGGAGGTGCCGGCGGCCACGAACGTCGAGGGGCGCCCGGAGGCCGCGGAGTCGTCGCCGCTGCAGGCTCTGATCGACGCGGCCGCCCCTGGCAGCACGGTGGAGATCCCCCCCGGCGAGTACCGGGGCGCCCTCGTCGTCGACAAGCCCTTGCGCCTGCGCGGGCGCGGCCGGCCCCGCCTCTTGCGCGCCGGCGAGGGCAGCGTGGTGCGCGTGCGGGCGGACGGGGTGGTGGTCGAGGGGATCGACGTCGACGGGCTGGGCGGGGGAGACCTGGGCCGGGACGCTTCCGGCGTGCACGTCCGGGCCCGGGGCGCGGTGGTACGCGACGTCCGGGTGCAGGGCACCGTCTTCGGCATCTACCTGCGCAGCGCGGACGGCTCGCGCGTCGAAGGCTGCCGGGTGCGCGGCATCCCCGGCCGCGACGCCGGGGAGAAGGGCTCCGGGATCCACGTCTACGACACCGACGGCTTCACCGTGGAGGGGAACGAGGTGGTGGACGCCCGGGACGGGCTCTACGTGCAGTCCTCGCCCCGGGGAGTGATCCGGGGCAACTCGGTGCGCGAGGTGCGCTACGGCCTGCACTACATGTTCTCGGACGACAACCTCTTCGAGGACAACCTCTTCGAGCAGGCCGGCGCGGGAGCGGTGCTGATGTTCTCCCGGCGCATCGTTTTCCGCCGCAACCGCCTGGTGCACAACCGCGGCTTCGCCTCGGTGGGGCTGCTCCTGCAGTCGATGGAGGACTGCCTGGCGGAGGACAACCTCATCGCCGACAATGGCCGGGGGGTGTTCCTGGAGGGATCGCGGCGCAACCTCTTCCGCCGCAACCTGATCGCCGAGTCGGACAGCGCCCTGGTGCTCTACGACTCCTGCGCCCAGAACCGCTTCACCGGCAACTCCTTCCTCGGCAACCTCACGCCGCTGACGCTGGTGGGCCGGCGCACCGACACGGACTTCGCCGGGAACTACTGGTCCGACAACGACCAGCCCGACCTCGACGGCGACGGCCGCAGCGACCGGCCCTATTCCATCTCCAGCCTCTTCGACCACCTCCGGGGAAATCTCACCGCCGCCGATCTCCTCGCCCAGAGCGGGGCCGCCTCCGCCCTGGCGGTGGCGGAGCGCGCCTTCCCCGTCCTTGCGCCCCTGCCGGTCGTCGATCCCTCGCCCCTGGCCCACCCGCCCCCGCTGCCCGCGGTGCCGCGCGCCCCCCCGGCGGAGCGGGCGGCGAGCTGGCCCGGCCTGGCCGGCTCCCTGGCGGCGCTCGGGGCCGGGCTCCTGCTGCTCCTGGGCGGGCGGAGGCGCGCGTGATCCGCTTCGAGGCCTTCTCCAAGTCCTGGGGGCAGGTGCGCGCCGTCGAGTCGCTCTCCCTCGAGGTGCGGCAGGGCGAGGTGATGGTGCTGCTCGGGCCCAACGGCTCGGGCAAGACCACCTGCCTGAAGGCGGCGGCCGGACTGCTCCGCCCCACCTCGGGCGCGGTGCGGGTGGGCGATCCCCCGCTGCTCTCCACCGAGGCCGAGGCGCGGCGCGCGCTCTCCTTCCTCCCCCAGAAGGTGGCGTTCGCCGACGCCCTCACCGGCCGCGAGGCCCTGGAGTTCTACCGCAGGCTGCGCGGCTCGAGCCCGGCGCGGGCCGCGCAGGCGCTGAAGACGGTGGCCCTCAACGGCGCCGCGGACCGCACCGTGAGCACCTACTCGGGGGGGATGCTGCAGCGCCTCGGGCTCGCGGTCGCCGCCCTGCCCGAGGCGCCGGTGCTGCTGCTCGACGAGCCCACCTCCTCGCTCGATCCCGACGGGCTCTGCGCCTTCTACGGGCTGGTGCAGGAGCGGCGCCGGGAGGGGCGGAGCGTCTTCTTCACCTCGCACCAGCTGGCCGACGTGGAGCAGCTCGCCGACCGGGTGGCGGTGCTGGTGGGAGGCCGCCTGGCCGCGCTCCTCACCGCCGCCGAGCTGCGGGAGAAGCTCTCCGCCCGCGGCCTGATGCGGGTGCGGCTCGCTTCCTGCCCGCAAGGCCTGCTGGAAAAGCTTCCCGGCGCCCGCTTCGCGGCGGGGGAGCTCTTCGTCCCCGGCGACGCGGGCACCCGGGCGGCGTCGCTGGAGACCATCCGCCACTTCGGCGCCCGGGTGCTGGGGCTGACGGCGGAGGAAGGGCGCATCGAGGCCCTCTACCGGGAGCTGGTGGGAGGCGGCCCATGAGGTGGGCGGCGCTGCTCGCCGTTCTCGCCTGCTCGCGCGGGGCCGTGGGACCGGCGCCGCTCGATACCCGCAACGAGTCCTGCGCCAGCTGCCGCATGGCGGTCTCCTCGCAGAAGTTCGCCGGGCAGGTGGTGGCCCCCGGAGAGGAGCCGCGCTTCTTCGACGACCTCGCCTGCCTCGCCGCCTGGCTGAAGGCGCACCCCTTGCCGTCCGGCGCCCGGGCCTTCGTGGCCGACCACCGCACCGGCGAGTGGGTGCCGGCGGGGAGCGCGGTCTACTCCCGGGCGTCGATCGACACGCCCATGGGCTCGCACCTGATCGCCCATTCCGGGGCCGCCTCGCGCGACCTCGATCCCCAGGCCCGCGGAGCGTCGCCCGCCGCGCTCGGGAGCGGGCCATGAAGGGCGCTCTCTTGCTGGTGGCGCGGCAGGAGCTGCTGCTGGCGGTGCGCTCGCGCTGGACGGTCATCTTCACCCTGGTGTTCGCCTTCCTCTCCCTGGCGGTGGCCGCCTCCGGCTACGTGCTCTCGGGCGGGAGCGGCTTCCAGGACTTCGCCCGCACCAGCGCCTCGCTGGTGCAGCTGGTGATCCTCGTCGTCCCCCTGGCCTCGCTCCTGATGGGAGCGCTGGCGCTCGCGCCGGAGCGGGGGGCCGCCGAGCTGCTCTTCTCCCAGCCGGTCTCGCGCGCCACCATCCTCTTCGGAGAGATGCTCGGCCTCTTCGGCGCGCTGGCCTCCGCCCAGCTGATCGGCTTCGGGCTGGCGGGCGCCGTCGTCTTCCGCAGTTCGGGGGAGGAGGGCGGGGCCGGCTACCTGGTGCTGGTGGGCGGCTCGCTGCTCCTCACCGCCGCC
>DATKAG010000102.1:0-5944 GCA_035498355.1 Myxococcales bacterium
CTCGAGGGTGAGGTCGACCTTCTCGCCGACCAGCAGGCCACCTGTCTCCAGGGCCTTGCTCCATTCCAGGCCGAACTGCTTGCGCTCGATGATGGCGGTGGCGCGGAAGGCGGCGCCGCCCTGCCAGGTCGCCTCCAGCACCACCGGCCAGGTCAGGCCGTGGAGGGAGAGATCGCCGGTCACGCGGTAGCGGTTGCCGCCCCGGTTCTCCACCTTCGTGCTGCGGAAGGCGGCGGTCGGGAATCTCTCCACCTGGAAGAGATCGGAGCGGAGGTTCGCGTCGCGATCGGCGTCCGCGGTGTCCACGCTCGCCAGCTCGACGGTCACCTCCACCGAGGAGGACTCCGGGATCTCCGGGTCGAAGCGGAGCTGGCCGCTCCAGCAGGTGAACCGGCCGCGCGCCCGGGAGACGACCATGTGCCGGACGGAGAAGGCGATGGCCGAGCGGGAAGGATCGATCTTCCAGGTACCGGGAGCCACCATCCCGCTATACCCTATGCGGGGGCGGAAGAATGGACGCGGCAGCCGACCGGATCTTCCTCGAGACTACCCGCCGCTACGCTCCCCCGCGGCTGGCGCGCGAGGACGTGTCCGCCGCCCTCCGCCTGGCGCAGGTGGAGCCGGGCAAGCCCCTGGCCGACCTGGGCTGCGGGTACGGGCGGCACCTCTCGGCGCTGGTGGAGCAGGGCCATCCGCATCCCCTGGGGATCGACCGCAGCCCGCTGCTGCTCGCCGAAGCGCGCCGGCAGGCGGAGCCGGCCTGGCTGCTCCGGGCGGACCTGCGCGCGCTCCCCCTGCACGCGGGGTCGCTGGCGGCGGCCTTCTGCTTCTACAGCTCGATGTTCCTGGGCACGGCGGAGGACGCGGCGGGCGCGCTGCGCGAGGCGGCCCGCGTCCTCCGCCCTGGCGGCAGCCTGGTTTTGACCACCGACAACCCCCTGCGCCTCGCCGCCCGGCCCAGCGCCGATTACACGGAGGACGTTCCCGGCCTGGGCCAGGTGCGCGAGCGCAGCGAATGGGACGCGGCCGAGAGCGTGGACCGGGTGACGAAATCCTTGCGCCTCCCCGCTGGCGAGGTCCTTTCGGCCACCTATGTCATCCGATACTATGCGCCCCCCGCGCTCGCCGGGCTGGCCCGGTCTTCCGGGCTGGTCCTGCGCCGGCTCGAGCCGGACGCGCCCTTGACGGAAGAAACCCCGCAGCTCATCGCCCTGCTGGAAAAGGTTCCCTGATGGCAGACACCACCCGCAAGGTCCGCATCCTCGTCGCCAAGCCCGGCCTCGACGGCCACGACCGGGGCGCCAAGATCATCGCCCGGGCGCTGCGCGACGAGGGCTTCGAGGTGATCTACACCGGCCTGCACCAGACGCCGGAGATGATCGTGGCCGCCGCCGTCCAGGAGGACGTGGACGGCATCGGGCTCTCCATCATGTCCGGAGCCCACATGACCCTGTTCCCGGCCGTGATCGACCTCTTGCAGAAGCAGGGGGCGGACGACGTGGTGGTGTTCGGGGGCGGGATCATCCCCGACCCGGACATCCCCGAGCTGAAGAAGCTGGGGGTGAAGGAGATCTTCACCCCGGGAGCCACCACCAAGACGATCGCGGAGTGGGTGCGGGACAACGTCCGCCCGCGCAATTGAAGCATGCTGCCTGGCCGCGTCAGCATCTACGAGGTGGGTCCGCGCGACGGGCTGCAGAACGAGCGGGTGAACCTGTCCGTGGACGCCAAGCTGCGCCTGCTCGAGGCGCTGGCCGGCACGGGCCTCTCGCGCATCGAGCTGGGCTCGTTCGTCCGTCCGGACTGGATTCCCCAGCTGGCCGATACCGACGAGCTGGCCCGGCGCCTTCCGCGCAAGCCAGGGGTGCGGTACTCGGCGCTGGTGCCCAACCGCACCGGCCTGAC
This sequence comes from Myxococcales bacterium, assembly GCA_035498355.1. Lineage (GTDB taxonomy): Bacteria > Myxococcota > Myxococcia > Myxococcales > 40CM-4-68-19 > 40CM-4-68-19. The sequence continues at coordinate 1,906 of DATKAG010000102.1, forward strand.
GCGGGCCATCGCCGCCGGCGTGCGCGAGGTGGCCGTCTTCATGTCCAGCAGCGAGACGCACAACCAGAAGAACACCAACAAGTCGGTGGCCGAGTCGCTGGAGCAGTTCGCCGGGATCGTCGCCTCGGCGAAAGAGCAGGGGCTGTTCGTGCGCGGGTACTTGAGCACCGTCTGGGGCTGCCCCTACGAGGGGGCCGTGCCGCCGCGGCGCTCGCTGGAGATCGCCCGCAAGCTGCGGGACCTGGGCTGCGACGAGATCTCCTTGAGCGACACCATCGGGGTGGGCAATCCCCGGCAGACGCGCGAGATCCTCGATCTCTTCCTCCCCGAGCTCCCGGCCGCGACCCTGGCCCTGCACCTGCACGACACGCACGGCACGGCGCTCGCGAACTGCCTGGTGGCGCTGGAGAAGGGGATTTCCATCTTCGACACCAGCATCGGCGGGATGGGCGGCTGCCCCTACGCGCCAGGCGCGGCGGGAAACCTGGCCACCGAGGACCTGGTTTCGATGCTCGCGGACATGGGGATCGAGACCGGGATCGAGCTCCCGAAGCTGATCGAGGCGGGCGCCCTGGCCCAGGAGCTGGTGGGGCACAAGCTCCCCGGCCGCCGCCTGCAGGCGGCTCTCGGGCGGCGCCATCCCGGAGAGGCGCTGGCGGTGACCTGACCATGGCGAATCTCATCCTGGAGGACCGCGGGCCCATCCGCGTGCTCACCATCGACGGCGAGGCGCGGATGAACGTGCTCTCGCGGGAGCTGGTGGCGGCGCTGGCGCAGCACGCCCGCCAGGCGGCGGTGGAAGCTTCGGTGCGGGCGGTGATCGTCACCGGCGCGGGAAAGCGCGCCTTCTGCGCCGGGGCGAACCTCAAGGAGCGCCAGGGCTGGACCGAGGACGACATCCGCCGCTGGCTGGTGGAGTTGCACGCCGGGCTGCGGGAGATCGAGCGCTGCCCCAAGCCCTGGATCGCCGCCATCAACGGGCTGGCCCTGGGCGGCGGCTGCGAGCTGGCCCTGGCCTGCGACCTGCGGGTGATGGATCCCGCGGCGCAGATCGGCCTCACCGAGACGCGCATCGGCGTCATCCCCGGCGGGGGCGGAACGGTGCGCCTGGCCCGCCTGATCGGTGTAGGCCGGGCGAAGGACCTGATCCTCACCGCCCGGCGGCTGGAGGCCGCGGACGCGCTGCACTTCGGTCTGGTGAGCCGCATCTCCGCCGCCGGCGACTCGGTCTCCGCGGCGGTGGCGCTGGCCCACGAGATCTCCGCCAACGCCCCGGTGGCGCTGGCGGCGGCCAAGGCCTCGGTGGACGAGGCCTGGGACCTGGCGATGGACGCCGCCCTCGAACGCGAGCGGCACCATTACGAGAAGGCGCTGCTCAGCGAGGATCGGCTGGAAGGGCTGAAGGCCTTCGCCGAAAAGCGGCCGCCGCGCTGGCGGGGCAAGTGACGATCACTGGATGAGCAGCGCGTTGGGCTGGTAGTACGTCGCCACCGTCAAGAGCGCCACCGGCTGGTCGTCCTGCATCGGGCTCACCCCGTCGAAGCGGGCGAGGAAGAGGAAGTCCTTCTCGGGCTCGAGGAAGGGATCGGCCTGGGGAAGCTTGCCCACCGCCCGCCGGCCGGTCTCCACCCGCTCGTTCTCGAACTTCTGCTTGACCGTGGAGTACTCGCTGCGGCCGCTGGAGCTCACCTGGGCGCTGCCCCGGGCGCTTCCGTAGTGGGTGGTCTGCACCTCGGCCCTGGCGCTGGTGGTGCCCGAGCGATCGATGCGGGAGATGGAGCCCACCTGCACCTCGCGGGCGGTGGCGCGCAGCGAGGTTTCCCGCATCACCAGGGCCGTCTTCGCCCCCTCCTGGCGCACCTCGGAGAGCGCGCCGCGGAGCAGCACCCAGCGGCCCTTGTAGACGTCGGGCTGGCGCAGGGCAGCCGCCAGGGTGAACATCGGCACCCGGCTCTTCTGCAAGAGGGGAATGTCGCCTTCCACGTCGCCGCCGCGCAGGGCCACCACCCGGGCCAGGAGGCGAGGCGCGTCGACCCGGGTCTGCAGGTCCTGGTCCCAGTAGCCGGAGGTGAGCACCTCGAGCTGGGTGAACTCGCCCCGGGGCCAGCGCGAGCGCTGGATGCAAGCCCCCAGCGCCGCCCAGCCCTGGTCGGCGTTGAAGTCGTGCAGGTTGCGCGCCGACTTCTCGCACTCCAGCGGGGTGAGCTGGTCGGCCGCGAACGACCTGGCGTCGAACGGCGGCGGCTGCCGCGGCGCCTCCGGCCTGGGAGAGACGGCCTGCAGCCGGGTGGGCGCGGCCAGCGGGGTGGGAGCGGCGATGGGCTCGGTGCTGGCGCAGGCGAGGAGGAGGCAGGGCATGACGAGGGCGGTCCGCATGTTCGGGCCTCAGATCTTCCGGGGGTTCTTCGGGTCCTCGGGAAGCGCGGCCGGCGTGGGCGGCTCCTCGGGGACGGGGACGGGGCGGGGAGCGGCAGGGGCCGCGAAGGAGCAGGAGTCGTGGCAGGACTTCACCATGCAGGAGCGCAGGGCCGCTCCCGGCGCCAGGTCGGCGATCTCGCGCTTGCACTGGGTGACGGGCACCGCGCAGCGCGCCTCCGCCAGGCAGGAGCAGCAGCCGGGCGACAGCGTAGCGGCGCGAGAGGTGCGGGCGATCTCCTCCCGGAGCGCCTCGGCGCAAGGCCGCGCCTCGGGCGTGAGCCGGCCGCGGGCGTCCAGCAGCCGGGAGCGGCTGGCGCAGGCGGCGGAGGCGCTGGCCGCCGCCACGAAGCGCTCGCACTCCGCGCGCAGGCCGGCGTCGCCGTGAGCGGCGGAAGCGCAAGCCTGCCGGCCCGCCTCCAGCGCCGCGCCGCTGGCGTCGCGGGGATCGGCGGGAGCGCCGGAAGCCTCGTAGGTGCAGGCGGCCCCGCGCAGGGCGATCTCGAACGTGCAGGCGGCCGCGGACGGTTCCTCGTCCACCGGCATCCTGGGCGGCACCGGCGGCAGACCCTCCTGAGCGAGCAGGAAGATCAAGGCGAAGAGGCGCATGGAGAGATTCTAGCGGGAGGCGGGTGGCTGTCTCATTCCTTGCGCAAGTCGAGGCGGTCCTCCTGCACACCCAGGAGCACCTTTCCGCCCTTTTCCAGGTCCCCGAAGAGGATCCTCTCCGCCAGGGGCTTCTTCAGCGCGGTCTGGATGAGCCGGGCCATGGGCCGGGCGCCGAACTGCGGGGAGAAGCCCCGGTCGGCCAGCCAGCGCCGGGCCTCGGGGGTGAGCTCCAGCTCCACGTTCTTCTCCTTGAGCTGCGCCCGCAGCTCGTCGACCTGCTTGTCGACGATCCGCTCCACCACCTCCAGGGGCAGGCTGGAGAAGGCGATCCAGCCGTCGAGGCGGTTGCGGAACTCGGGGCTGAAGGTGCGCTCGATGGCCTTCTTCGCGTCGCCGCCGGCGCCGGAGTCCAGGTCGAAGGAGGCGATCTTCTCCCCCACCTTGGTCCCGCCCACCATGAAGCCGCGCGGGCCCGCGCCGAAGCCGACCCGGGAGGCGGTCATGTCCCGCGCCCCGGCGTTGGTGGTGAAGATCAGGACCACGTGGCGGAAGTCGCTCTGTCGCCCGTTGTTGTCGGTGAGGGTGGCGTGGTCCATCACCTGGAGGAGGATGTCGAACACGTCCGGGTGCGCCTTCTCCACCTCGTCGAGGAGGAGGACGGCGTGCGGCTGCTTGCGGATGGCGTCGGTGAGCAGGCCGCCCTGGTCGAACCCCACGTAGCCGGGGGGAGCGCCGATCAGCCGGCTGACGGTGTGCTTCTCCATGTACTCGGACATGTCCAGCTGGATCAGCGCGGATTCGTCGCCGAACAGGAACTCGGCGAGCGTGCGCGCCAGCTCGGTCTTGCCGACTCCTGACGGGCCCAAGAAGATGAAGCTGCCGGTCGGACGCTTCGGGTCCTTGATCCCGGCGCGGGCGCGGCGGATCGACTTGGAGACGGCGACGATCGCCTCCTCCTGGCCGACGACGCGCTTGTGCAGCTCCTCCTCCATGCGGATGAGCTTCTGCGACTCGG
>DATKAG010000103.1:0-7994 GCA_035498355.1 Myxococcales bacterium
CGAAACCATCCGGGTCAAGTTGAAGGAGCCGATTCCCGTCCTCATCCTCTACAGCACCGCTGTCGTTTCCGAGAATGGCGAGGTTCATTTCTTCGAAGACATCTACGGGCAGGACCGGAGGCTGCAGCGGGCGCTCGGCGATCTGCCCGGAGCCTGATCTCGGAGTCGGAACATGTTTCGAGGCGGCCCTGGCCTCATACGCCGCATAGAGGCCCAGCACCGATTTTCGCCGATCCTCAAAAAGGGTTTTGCCCTAATGACCCCATGACGCGCGCGCGTTGAGCGTGTGCAAAACCCTCACGCGGGCCGCAGCACGCGATCCGCCAGTGAAGTGAGAACTGCCCCGCAAACTGGGCGCGGCATGTTCCGTCTTTGTTCCGGGATGCCGAAAAGTCGCGCTCTTCGAGCAGTCCAACGCGCGTGACCGCCGAGAGTTACCCGCACTTGGCACGGTCGCGCTGGAACGGATGTGAACCGGCGGCGTCGCCATGAAAGGCGACGCCCATGAAAAAGCCCGGCGCCGAAAAGCACCGGGCTTCCGAGTAGTTGGAGCGGAACACCGGGTTCGAACCGGCGACCTTCGCCTTGGCAAGGCGACGCTCTACCAGCTGAGCTAGTTCCGCGAAACGAAAGCGATAGCTAGCCTCGCGGCCCCCCACTGTCAAGGGCGCAAGAGGCGCACATCTCAGGGCTCGATCCGGGCCCGGATCAGCTTGTCCAGCAGGGGAAACTTCGCGTCCAGCCAGGCGTTGCCGCCCTCGAAGAGCGGCTGCTGCTTCCCTCCCCGGATACCCCCGCCTGCCGACTCTCCGTACCCGGTATAGAGCGCGGAGACGGCCTCCATCCCTTCCACCACCTCCCCGAAGGGCGCGAACCCCTGCCCGTCGAGCTGCGGGTTGTCCACCAGGTTGAAGAATACCTGCGTCGTGCGCCCGCCGGGCACCGCGAAGGCGAAGGCCACCGTTCCGCGCACGCAAGACTGCCGCTTGCCGGGGTCCTCGTCCGGGAACGTGGCCTCCCGCCACTTCTGAGCCAGCGCCGGGTCGCCTGCGATGCCGAACTGCGCCCAGCGCCCCGTCACCCGGAAGAAGCGGCTGTCGTCGTAGTACCCGGCGCGAACCAGCTCGCGAAACCGCTCCGCGGCCCGCGGCGCCCATTCCGGCACCACCCGGATCACCACCGGCCCTTTCGAAGTCTCCAGCCGCACGCGGAAAGGCTGCAGCGCCAGCGCGGCGGCCAGGATCGCCAGGACCATTCAGCCCCGCTGCTCCCCCGTATCCAGCGTGTAGAACGCGCGCACGTAGTCCACCGCTGAGGCGATCCCCGGCACCAGCGAGAGGTAGAGGAGCCAGGTCCCCACCGCCTGGAAGTCCGTCACCACCGTCCCGAACAGGTAGTCGATGGCGAAGTGGTAGTGCAGCATCAGGCAGATGATCCCGCAGAGCTGCAGCGAGGTCTTCCACTTCCCCCCCTGCGAGGCAGAGATCACCAGCCCCTCGGTGGCGGCGATGGTGCGCAGCCCGGAGATGAGGAACTCGCGGGCGACGATCACCACCACCACCCAGACCTGCACCCGCCCCAGCCGCACCAGCATCACCAGGGCGGAGAGCACGATCACCTTGTCCGCCAGCGGGTCGAGGAACTTCCCCAGGGTGGTGACCTTGTCCGAGACGCGCGCCAGCCAGCCGTCGAACCAGTCGGAGAGCGCGCAGACCGCGTAGAGCAGCGCGGCGAGGAAGCTGTTCCGCCGGTTCTCGTAGTAGAGGAGGTAGAGGAACACCGGCACGATCGCGATCCGGCCCAGCGTCATCAGGTTGGGCGCGTTGAGCAGCTCCTCGCGCAGGCGCTCCCGGCGCGTCATCTCAGCGCCCCGGGGCGACGTCGATCAGCGCGCGGCCTTCCCCGGCCAGCTCCAGCGCCACCCCCATCTCGGGGGCTTCCTCGACGATGGGCGCCAGCCGCGGCTGGATGAGCGGCCCGTGCCAGCCGATCAGCTGGTCCATGGGAATGCGCAGCGGCTCGCCCTTGCGCACCTCCACCGCCTTGGGAGCGCCGGTGGTCACCAGCAGGAGCTTTCCCCGGCCGCGCAGGTGCACGAGGTGCAGGTCGGCGCCGGAGCGGGAAGGCACCCGCCCGTTCTCGAAGAGCAGCGACTCCTCGAAGGCGAAGAGGACCTCCTCGCGGAAGTAGGCCGGCTCGTCGCCCAGCTCCAGGGCGGTGAAGCAGCGCCCCTCGCGCGAGATCACGTACCGCCCTTCCCCGCTGGCGCGCAGCATCCGCCGCGGACCCTCGCCGAAGGGCTTGTCGGTGGCCTTGCCCCTGAAGCGCTTCAGCTCCGGCTTCATGGTCACCGTTCCCCAGGAAGCCACCAGCCCGTCCAGGCGGGTGAGCATCCCGCCGCGCACGTGGACGAGGATCTCCGACTGCCCGATGACGAAGCCACCCGCCTGCTCAGGCACGGGCATCTTCTTCGCCGAGGTGTACTGCGAGACGGAGGGGGGGGCCTCGCCGGGCTTGGCCGCCGCCGCCGGCTTCTTCGCGGCCGCGGGTGCGGCAGCGGGTGCATCCGCGGGCGCGGGCGCGGCAGCAGGAGCCGGCTCCGCCGGAGGAGGCGCTGAAGGCTCGGGCGTGTTGGCCACCACCGGCCCCTTGGGCGTGCGCGAGACCTCCGCCGCCACCGGGGCCATCGCCGCCGCGCCCGGAGCGGTGGCCACCCAGTGCTCCTTCTTCCCTTCGAGTCCGGGCGGCCTGGGGATCTCCAGCGTATCGCCCTTGCGCTCCTTCTCCTCCGTGGCCGGGGCGAAGGGCTGCCCGCGCGAGAGCGCCGCCGCCGCCCCTTCCGCCACCACCCGCACCGGGTTCTGCTGCAGCGCCTGCGCCATCCGGTCGGCCATGGCGTCGTTGCCGGCCTTGAGGAACCACTCCCGCGCCCGGGCCAGCTCGCCCTTCTGGGCCAGCGCCAGCCCCAGGTAGTTCTGCGCCTTCTGGTGATCGGGCGAAAGGTCCAGCGCGGTCTCGAAGCAGCGCACCGCCTCCACCGAGGCGTTCTGCTTGAGGAACACCAGCCCCAGGTTCACCCGCAGCGTGGGATCGGAGGGATGGTCCTCGATCAGGGCCCGGTAGATCTCCTCCGCCTTGGCCAGCTCGCCCAGCTTGAAGAGCGAGAGGCCCAGCAGATTCCGGGCCCGCTGGTTGCGCGGCTTGTAGCGCAGGGCCTTCTCCAGGGCCACGCGCGCCTCCGCCGGGTTGCCCTGGGAGATGGCCTCGTTCCCCGCCGAGAGCGCGCGGTCGAACTCCTGGTTGTCGGCCAGATCCGAGTCGTCTTCGTCGAAGATCGCCCGGTTTTCGGCGCGGCTCCGCGGATCGATCACTTCCCCGCCTCGGCGACCATCTTCTTCTTCTGCGCCTTGAGCTGCTGGTAGTACGCGATCACCCGCTTCACGTAATGCCGCGTCTCCTCGAAGGGCGGCACCCCGCCGTACTTGCGCACCGCCTCGGGCCCCGCGTTGTAGGCGGCGAGGGTGAGGATCATGTCGCCGTTGAACTGGTTCGCCAGCCAGCGCAGGTAGCGCGTCCCGCCCATGATGTTCTGCGCGGGATCGACCGGGTCCTCCACGTACATCTGCCCGGCGGTGTGGGGCATGAGCTGCATCAGCCCGATGGCCCCGGCGGAGGAGATGGCCCCGGCGTCGCCGGCGCTCTCCGCCCAGATCACCGCCCGCACCAGCTCGGCGGGGATGTTGTGCTTCGCCGCCGCCTTGTCGATCTCGTCGGGCGGCGCGTCGCTCCTCTTCTCCCACCAGCGCTCGGGCCGCTTCCCGGGAGCGGTCGCCTCGGCCTGGGGCGCCTTGCGCGGACCCACCCGCCCCCGCCGGGACGGCGGGGCGTCGTCCACATGCAGCACCCCGTCGCTGTCGGTCCAGGTGTGCAGGGGATCGCGGGCGACGGCCGGCAGCCCAAGGAGCGAAATGGCGAGGAGAAGCCGGACCATAGTCAGAGGGGAACGATAACCCCTCGCCATCCTTGGGAGCAAATCTTCATGCGCCTGCTTTCTGATAGATGTCACACATGCGCCACCAGCACGATTACCTGGTGCTCGGGTCGGGAATTGCTGGCCTTTCCTTCGCCTTGCAGGCGGCCAGGCACGGGTCCGTCGCCCTGCTCGCGAAGCGGGGCCGCTCCGAGAGCAACACGGCCTACGCCCAGGGCGGAATCGCCGCCGTCTTCGGTCCACCCGACTCCTTCGAGCAGCACATCCAGGACACGCTCACCGCCGGCGGCGGCCTCTGCCGGGAGGACGCCGTCCGGGTGACGGTGACCGAGGGCCCCGCCCGCGTCCGCGCCCTGATCGAGATGGGCGCCGAGTTCACCCGCGACGCCAGCCCCCTGGGCTACCACCTCACCCGCGAAGGCGGCCATTCCCAGCGCCGGGTGGTGCACGCGGCCGACCTCACCGGCAGGGAGGTGGAGCGCACCCTGCTCGAGGCGGCGGCCGCGGCGGGCGTGCAGTTCTTCGAGGACCACCACGCCATCGACCTGATCCTCGCCTCGCGCCTGGGCGCCACGAACGAGCGGGTGCTGGGAACGTATGCGCTCGACACCAAATCGGGCGCGGTGCACGGCTTCCTCGCCCGGGCGGTGGTGCTGGCCACGGGCGGCGCGGGCAAGGTCTACCTCTACACCACCAACCCCGACGTCGCGACCGGCGACGGCCTGGCCATGGCCCACCGGGCCGGCGCCGCGGTGGCGAACCTCGAGTTCATCCAGTTCCACCCCACCTGCCTCTACCACCCGCAGGCGAAGAACTTCCTCATCAGCGAGGCCCTGCGCGGCGAGGGCGGCATCCTCCGCAACCGCGCCGGCGAGGCCTTCATGGAGCGCTACGATCCGCGCAAGGAGCTGGCGCCGCGCGACGTGGTGGCGCGGAGCATCGACAGCGAGCTCAAGCGCCGGGGCGACGACTCCGCCTTCCTCGACATGACCCACCTGGGGAAGGCGTTCCTGGTGGAGCACTTCCCGCACATCTATACGACCTGCCTCACCTTCGGGATCGACATGGCGGTGACGCCCATCCCGGTGGTGCCCGCCGCCCACTACGTCTGCGGCGGCGTCTGTACCGATCTCTCCGCGCGCACCACCCTCCCCGGCCTGCTGGCGGTGGGCGAGGCGGCCTGCACGGGGCTGCACGGCGCCAACCGGCTGGCTTCCAACTCGCTGCTCGAAGGCCTGGTGTTCGGGCACCGGGCGGCGGAGACGGCGCGAGGCATCGCCGCCGAGGCGCCCCGGGCGCCATCGGTGCCCGACTGGGACCCGGGCCGCGCGGTCCCCGCCGACGAGGGCGTGATCGTGAAGCAGAACTGGGACGAGATCCGCCACCTGATGTGGAACTACGTGGGCATCGTCCGCACCGACAAGCGGCTGGCCCGCGCCCAGCGCCGGCTGGACAACCTGGTGGGCGAGATCCAGGAGTACTACTGGGGGTACCTGGTCGATCGCGACCTGCTCGAGCTGCGCAACCTGGCCGAGGTGGCGCGCCTGATCGTGGCCTGCGCCCAGGAGCGCAAGGAGAGCCGGGGGCTGCACTACACGCTCAGCTGGCCGTCGCAGGTGGCGCCGCGCGACACCGTCCTGGTGCGCGGCAAACCCGCGCCCGGGGCCTGGCCCAGGTGAGCCCTACTGCTTCGGAGGGGTCACCGGCGTCAGGTCCGCGCCCGACTCTCCCTTGGAGGGCGGCTCCCGCCCTCCGTCGAGGCGCCAGTGGAACACCATCTTCCCCGGCGCTCCGGCGATGATCAGCTGCGCGTCGACGGGAGTGAAGGGCGCGGGCGCTCCCGGCCCTCCGGGGGCGGAGGCGACCGGGGCCACCGGCTCGGGGAAGCGCAGGAGGTAGGCGACGGAGTACTCGTCCAGGTAGGGATAGAGCGCGCGCAGCTCGGCGTTGAAAGGCACCTCGAAGCGCTCCACCTTCTCCGGGGCGCGCTCGCCCAGCCCCAGGTTCAGGGCCAGCCGCCACACCGAGTCCTTCTCGTTCCAGTCGTTGGCCGTCCTGTCGGGGATGTAGACCACGGCGAAGAAGCTGGGCTGCCGGTACTGCTGGCGCAGCTGCGCCAGCGTCTCCGCCGTCTTGTCGGGCAGCTCCGCCTTCATCAGGGAGAGCTGCTTGGCCTGGGCGTCGACGAACTCCGGAGCGAGGTACACCACCCGCACGAAAGCGCGCGTCTCCAGCCCGCTGTAGAGCGCCACCTGGCGCGTCCACTTCTTCAGCGCAAGCCCGTACTCGCCCTTCAGCTCCGGGTCGGGAAAGGGGAGCGTGCGGCAGGCGGCCAACAGAAGCAAGAGCGCGAGGACGGGCAGGCGCCTCACGGGAAGTCGCTCCGGGTGAAGAGAGAGCGCAGCTCGACGCCGGCCGCCTCGATGGCCGCGCGCCCTCCCTCCTCGCGATCCACCAGGGCCACCACGCCCAGGACGTGCAGCCCTTCGCTGCGGCAGCGCTCGATGGCCCGCAAGGTCGAGCCGCCGGTGGTGACCACGTCCTCCACCACCACCACCTGCGCGGGCGAAGGCAGCCCCTTCCTCCCCTCCAGCCACTGGTTGGTGCCGTGGCCCTTGGGCTCCTTGCGCACGTAGAACGCCGGCAGGGGGCTGGCCTGCAGCCAGCTCGTCAGCGAGACGGCGCTGGCGATGGGATCGGCCCCCATCGTCATCCCCCCGACGCCCTGGGCGCCGGAGAAGTGGGCCCGGATCTCCGAGAGCACCAGGCGCCCGACCAGGTAATGCCCCTCGGCGGTGAGGGTGGCCTGCTTGGTGTCGATGTAGAAGTCGCTCTCCTTCCCCGAGGAGAGCACCACCTTGCGCTTCTCGTAGGCCAGCCCGGTGAGCAGCTCGAGCAGCCGGTTCCTCTCGCTCATCGGCTGCCCGCCGCCCTGGCGGCGGCGCCGCGGGCCCGCTCGTCGAGCCAGCCCACCACGTCGCGGAAGACGCTCTCCCGCTCCGGCTCGTGGAAGAGCTCGTGCAAGAGGCCCGGGTACTCCTTGTGCTGCTTGTCCTTGGAGGTGGCGTGCTCGAAGAACTCGCGGCCGCCCGCGGGATCGGCGATGGGGTCCGCCGCCCCGAAGAGGAGGAGGAAGGGGGTGACGAACTCCGTCGCCCGGCGCAGCACGGTCTCCTGCGCGGCGCTGCTCTCGGTGAACCAGCGGGGAGTGGCGATCTGCTGGTAGAGGGGATCGGCGCGGGTGGCGGTCTGGATGCGCACGTCCCGGGTGAGCTGCTCTGGCTTCAGCTCGTTGCGCATGGGGAGCCCGGGAAGGATGCGGGCCATCAGGCGTCCAGCCAGGAGCTTGAGCGGCGGCACCTTCAGCTTCAGGCGGAAATACGGGGAGGCGAGCACCACCCCGCGCACCGCGTCGGGCCGGTCGAGCAGGTAGCGGGCGGCGATCAGCCCGCCCTGGCTGTGGCCGAGGAGGAAGACCGGGCTGCTCCCGGCCTGCTCCTTCACCCGGGCGAGGAACAGCTCCAGGTCGGAGAGGTACTGCCCGAACGATTCGACGTGCGCCCGCTTCCCCCCGCTCTGGCCGTGGCCGCGGCAGTCGAGCAGGTGCGCGGTGTAGCCGGCGCCGCAGAGGGCGCGCATCACCTCCACCTGCCGGCCGAGGTGCTCGGCGTAGCCGTGGACGACGGCGACATGGCCCACCGGGGCCTGGGCGCGCTCGGTGTGCCAGAACAGCCGGACCCCGTCGCGGGCGCTGAAGAAGCCCTCGTCCACCCGATCGTCGGCCACTCGCCTTCCTCCCTGGCGCGGAAAAACCACGGAGGGGTCCCGCAGTCAAGGCGCGAGCGACCTGAGCTTTTTCTCGATCTCCGCCCGCACCCGGGCGTCGTCGCGGTCGCCGTGCTCGGGCGGATCGATGCGGGCCGGGTCGGAGACGTTGCGCAGCGCGAAGAGGGCGCGGCGGAAGGCCGCGAGCGCCTCGTCCTTGTGCCCGGAGGCGAGCAGC
>DATKAG010000104.1:0-5682 GCA_035498355.1 Myxococcales bacterium
GCGTCGAGGCCGCCTCCAAGGAGCGCGGAAGTGCCGGTGCGCAGCGCGGCGGTGGCGGTACGGCGGGCCCGGCCGAACAATCCGGTCGGCACCTTCTCGCCCGGCCCGGACGTGAGCCGCGCCAGCAGGCGCATCACCACCTCATCGTCGGCCATGGCCCCCGCCCATCTTCCTGATGGCCTCTCCAGAAGCCCCTGCTGAGAAATCGAGCCGGCCTCCTGCGTATCACCTTCGGCGCCACCCTTGGGCGCCGCTTCAGCGGGCTTCGGGAGGCCTCGAATGAGGAGAGTTCTTCAGCGCTTTGCGGTTCTGGCGATACTCGTTGTTCCGCTTCGACCGTCAGTGCGACGATCGCCAGGGAAGGTAGGATAGGCGCGTGAACGTCAAGGACTCGAGTTCGGAAGGACGGCAGGTTGCCGCCGCCGCAGTTCTACAAGTCGCGGCCGATGCCCGGGGTGTCACGGCGCGACGCACGCCGGGAAGGCAGGCGAGGGGAGCGTTACACAACTGCCAGCAGCCGTGCCCGAGCCTGTGCAGGTCCCGCTGCGGCATCGCGGGTTGCCAATCCCTGGCGGAGGCTCGCAGCGGCCCGTCGTCGCGTTGCAGTACAGCGGCTCGAAGCAACCGGAGCCGAGCCCGTGGCCGTCGGCGACGGGGCGCACGGGCCGCCGACGTCCTGGGGTACGGAGCAGGATGCGGCACCTGCGCACAGCTGCCAGAAACCCGCAGCTCAATCGAGCAGCGGAGCTGGCTCCGCCGGCCCGGGTCCGTCGTGTGCGTTCTGCGCACGGTGGTGGCGCCCCTTCGAGCCACCCTTCGTCACCGTACTGACGAGCGAGACCGATGAGGTCCGTCACGAGCACGCTCTGGCGCACCCCGGCACGCACCGCAGGGCGGCGCCGGGGAAGAGAGGAGATTTCTCTTCTTCACCTCTCGCGGGCGCGGGAGGAGGCGCGGAGGACCGCGCGCTCCGTGTACACCGAGGCGAGGTGGGACTTGTAGGCCACCGAGCCGGTCAGGTCGGGGCGGAGCTCCAGTCCTTCGGCGGCGCGGGCCGAGGCCGCCTTCGCCGCGGCCGCGTCGGGCGTCTTGCCCTGCAGCGCCTGCTCGACGTAGCCGGCGCGCGTCACCTTGGAGGCGAGGCCGGTGAGGGCGATGCGCGACCACTGCACCGCGCCCTTGCCGTCCAGCGAGACCTCGGCGGCCACCCCGACGATCGCGAAGCGGGAGGCCGGGTTGGGGTACTTCTCGTAGGCGCCCGCCGTCTTCGCCGGCGGCAGCGGGATGCGCACCTGGGTGAGCAGATCGCCTGGCTGGAGGCTGGTGCTGAGCGGGCCGACGATGAGCTGCTCCACCTTCATCGTCCTCTCGCCCTTGGGCCCCGCCACCACCACGCTGGCGTCCAGCGCCAACAGCACGGCCGGCCAGTCCGCCGCCGGATCGGCGTGGGCCAGGCTTCCCCCGATGGTGCCCAGGTTGCGCACCTGGGCGTCGCCGATCTGGGCGGCCGCCTCCGCCGCCATGGGCAGCTTCTGCTTCACCAGCGGGGAAGAGGCGACCGCGGCGTGGGTGGTGAGGGCGCCGACGAGGAGCATGCCCTTCTCCTCGCGTACCCCCACGAGCCCGTCGACCTTGCGCAGGTCGACGAGGTGGGCGGGCTGCGCCAGCCGCAGCTTCATCAGGGGCAAGAGGCTCTGGCTGCCGGCCAGCACCTTGGCCTCGTCCCCATAGCGCCCGAGCAGCGCGATCGCTTCCGCCAGCGTGGAAGGGGCGTGGTACTCGAAGGGAGCGGAGTACATGGCGTTCTCCTCAGCGGCCCCGCAGGGCCTCCCAGATGCGGCCCGGCGTGAGCGGCATGTCGATGTGCTTGATGCCCAGCGGCGAGAGCGCGTCCATCACCGCGTTCGCCACCGCCGCGGTGGAGGCGATGGTCCCCGTCTCCCCGGCGCCCTTGATCCCCAGCGGGTTCACCGGGCTGGGCGTCTCGGTGCGGTCCACCTCTACCCTGGGCAGGTCGTCGGCGTGCGGCATGGCGTAGTTCATGAACGACCCGGTGATCAGCTGGCCATTCTCGTCGTACTCCGCGTGCTCCCACAGCGCCTGCGAGACCCCCTGGGCCACCCCGCCGTGCACCATGCCGTCCACGATCATCGGGTTGATCACCTTGCCCAGGTCGTCCACCGCCAGGTAGCGGACCACTTTCACCTGCCCGGTGTCCCGCATCACCTCCACCACGCAGATGTGCGTGCCGAAGGGGAAGACGAAGTTGCCCGGGTCGAAGAAGCTGATCGCCTCCAGCCCCGGCTCCAGGTTCTTGGGCATGTTGTGCGCCAGGTAGGCCATCAGGGCCACGTCCCCGAACGTCTTGGAGCGCCCCGGCGACCCCTTCACCGAGAACTTGCCGCCCTCGTACACCACGTCGGCCTCGCTGGCCTCCAGGAGGTGGGCGGCGATCTTCTTCGCCTTCTCCTTGATCTTCTGCGCCCCCATGTAGATGGCCGCCGTGCCCACCGGGCCGCTGCGGCTGCCGTACGATCCCATCCCGAAGGGCACCTGCCCGGTGTCGCCGTGGACGATCTCCACGTCCTCGATCGGCACCTGCAGCTCGTCGGCCGCCACCTGGGCGAACGTGGTTTCGTGACCCTGGCCGTGGCTGTGCGACCCGGTGAAGACGGTGATCTTGCCGGTGGGGTGCACGCGTACCGTGGCGCTCTCGTAGAGGCCGGCCTGCGCGCCCAGGGCGCCCGCCACCTGGCTGGGCGCGAGCCCGCAGGCCTCCACGTAGGTGGAGAAGCCCACCCCCAGGTAGCGCCCCTTCTTCCGCCCCTCCTCCTGCTCCTTGCGGAAGGCCTTGTAGTCGAAGGCCTTGAGCGCCTTGTCCAGCGCCGCCTCGTAGTTGCCGCTGTCGTACTGCACGGCCACCGGCGTCTGGTAGGGGAACTTGTCCTTGGGGATGAAGTTCCTCCGCCGCAGGTCCACCGGGTCCATTCCCAACTCGCGGGCGGCCAGGTCCACCATCCGCTCCACCAGGTAGCAGGCCTCGGGCCGGCCCGCGCCCCGGTAGGCGTCCACCGGCGTGGTGTGCGTGAACACCGCCCTCACCTCGACGTGGATGGCCGGCGTCTGGTACGCGCCCGCGAGCAGCGTGCCGTACAGGTAGGTGGGGATGGCGGGCGCGAAGAGCGAGAGGTACGCCCCCATGTTGGCGATGGTCTTCACCCGCAGCCCGAGGATGCGGCCGTCGGCGGAAAGGGCCATCTCCGCGTCGCTGTAGTGGTCGCGGCCGTGCGCGTCGGTGAGGAAGCTCTCCCGCCGCTCCGCCGTCCACTTCACCGGCTTCCCCAAGGCCCGGGAGGCCCAGGTGACCACCACCTCCTCCGGGTAGACGAAGATCTTCGAGCCGAAGCCCCCGCCCACGTCGGGGGAGATGACCCGCAGCTTGTGCTCCGGCATCCCCAGCACGAAGGCCGCCATCAGGAGGCGGTTCACGTGCGGGTTCTGGGTGGTGAGCCAGAGGGTGACGTCGCCGGTGCGGGGGTTGGCGCTGGCCAGCGCCGCCCGGGGCTCGATGGCGTTGGGGATCAGGCGGTGGTTGCGGAAGGACTGCTTCACCACCCTGGCCGCTCCGGCGAACGCCTTGTCCGTGGCCGCCTTGTCGCCCAGCTGCCAGTGGAAGCAGACGTTGTCTGGCGCCTCGTCGTGCACCGCCACCGCGCCCTTCTCCACCGCCTTGGCCGCGTCGGCCACCACCGGCAGCGGCTCGTAGTCCACCTCCACCAGTTCGGCGGCGTCGCGCGCCACATAGGGGGAGTCGGCGATCACCACCGCCACCGCCTCGCCCATGTGGCGGACGCGGTCCGTGGCCAGCACGCGCCGGGCGGGGATCTTCATGTTCGGGATCAGCCAGCCCACGGGCAGGGGATTCACGCCCGAGAGATCCTTGCCCGTGTAGACCGCGATCACGCCCTTGAGCTTCCTGGCGGCCGCGGTGTCGATGGCGCGGATCTTCGCGTGCGCGTGCGGGCTGCGGACGAAGGCGGCGTGGGTGGTGCCGGGCAGCCGCACGTCGTCGACGAAATTGCCCTTGCCGGTGATCAGCCGCGGATCCTCGCGGCGCTTGATGCTCGCTCCGAAGAATTTCTCGGTCATGGCTCACCTCGCCGCGGCGGCCTGCTGCACCGCTTTGACGATGTTGTTGTACCCGGTGCAGCGGCAGTAGTTGCCCTCCAGCCCCGCCCGGATCTCCCCCTCGCTCGGGCTGGGGTTGCGGGCCAGGAGCTCGCAGGCGGAGAGGATCATCCCCGGCGTGCAGAAGCCGCACTGCAGCCCGTGCTGGTCCCAGAAGGCCTGCTGCAAAGGGTGCAGCTTCCCCTCCTTCGCCAGGCCCTCGATGGTGGTGACCGAGCGCCCCTCGACCTGCACCGCGAAGAGCGAGCAGGATTTCACCGCCCTGCCATCGAGCAGCACGGTGCAGGCCCCGCACTGGCTGGTGTCGCAGCCGACGTGGGTCCCGGTCAGCCCCAGGGCGTCGCGGAGGAAATGGACCAGCAGCATCCGGGGTTCGACCTCGCGGGTCTCGGCCACCCCGTTCACCTGGATTGTGATGGAGCTCACGGCATCTCCCTTCCGGGCGCCGTGTGAGCCGACTACGCCCGGAGGGACAGGGGCGTTAGCACCCGGGCCGCGTACGGTCAACACGCGCCGCGGCGGGTGGCGGACGAACGGGGGAGCGGCGGCGCGGCCGGGGGAGGGGAAGACCGGCCGCGCCCCCCCTTTCGATCACCAGCGGATCACTCGACCTCGAGCGACTCCACGATCCACTTGCCGTTCTTCTCCGAGAGCTTGAGGCGGGCCTTGCCGGTGTAGTCCTGCTCGCCCACCCGCAGCTGCGCCTTCTCCACCGTCACGCCCTGCACGTCCATCGCCTCGCGCCAGGTGGCCACCTTGGAGTAGTGCAGGAGCTGCGCGTCGCTCTTCCCGGCCGCCGCGTCGATCACCAGGTCCTTGCCGGCGAACTTCACCGGGACCTTGTCCACCGACACGGAGCGGAGATCGGCCCAGGCCTTGGCGCCGGCGTCTCCGGGCCGGTTGGTGTGCGTGAGCGCGGTGAGGAACGTGATGGCGGAATCCACGTACGGCCGCGAGGGCATCGCCTCGGCCTTGGCCGGCGCGGCCGGCTGGGCCGCGGGCTCGGCGGCCGGCGCAGCGGCGGCGGCGGGAGCGGCGGGCGCCTCCGCCTTGGCGGACGCGTCCGGCGAAGAAGCCTGGGCGCGGGCCACGTTCGCCGCCAGCAAGAGGCCCAAAAGCAGCTTGATCGACTCTCTCATCGAGCACCTCCGGTGAGTTTGGCTCTACCGGGCGACCGTAGCATCCTGCCCTCGCGGGGCGCGATGTGCGCGCACGTGAGGGACGCCGGCCGGAAAGAAGTGATTTTGAAAAATTGAATCAACACTGCCCGACGGCGGCGGGTGCGCGTGCCCGTCGGCGCGGCCCTGTGCGCTAGGATGCGCCTTCCGTGCCCGAATATGCGCTCATCCTGGAGGAGAACCCGACGCGCGCGGCGCAGTACTCGCGGCTGGTGGAACTGGCGGAACTGGTCCCCACCTCCGCCCGCAGCGCCGAGGAGGCGGTGTTCCACGTCAGCCGCCTGGGGACTCCCCGGCTGGTGATCATCGAGCTGGC
>DATKAG010000105.1:0-5518 GCA_035498355.1 Myxococcales bacterium
GGCCGAATAGTTCGCGTTGCAGGTGATGGTGAAGTCCACGATGCCGTTCTCCCGCTGCCGCGCGCCCTTGATGGTGATGTTCGTGAAGTGGGTGGAGGCCTTCAGCTTCTTGGAGAAGGTGGAGAGGTCCTCGTAGCTGGAGGCCTGCCCGGCGATGGTCACCCCGCCGCCCTGCTCGGCGAAGTCCAGCAGCCAGACCTTCTCCGGCACCACGGTGGCCAGCTCGTCCAGCACCTTGACCGGGCCGGTGCGGCCCTTCTTCAGGGTGTCGAGGATCTTCAGCTTGTCCTCCAGCGCCTTCTTGTCGTCCTTGATCGACTTCACCTCGCCGATGGTCTTCTCCAGCTGGGCGATCTCCTGCCGGGTGCTGGCGATCTGCCGGTCCAGCGCCTTCACCTGCGACTCGAAGCGGTTGTAGACGAAGTAGTTGCCGATCCCCGCCAGCACCAGCACCAGCACGAAGAGCACCAGCTGCTGGCGGCCGAACTCCCGCTTCTTGGCGGCGCGGACGGGGAGGAGGTTGATGTGGATCATGCGCGCGTCCTCCTACCGCTCGTGCGACTTGCGCAGGGCAAGCCCGATGGCCACCGCTGCCGAGGGGGCGACGTCCATCACGTAGTTGGGGTCGAATCGCCGGTTGTCGATCTCCACCCCCTTGAAGGGGTTGAGGATCTCCACCGGCACGCCCACCCGCTGCTCGATCACCTTGAAGAGGGCGGGGATCTTGGCGGTGCCGCCGGAAAGGTAGAGCCGGGCGATGTGCGAATCGGCGGCGGTGGCGGTGTAGAAGTCGAGGGAGCGCTGGATCTCGCCGGCCATCTGGTCGGCCACCCCCTGGATGACGCGCTCCACCTCCTGGGGGACCACCGACTCCGAGTCCTGGGCGGCGTCGCCGCCCACCTTCAGCTTCTCCGCCTCGTCGTAGCTGACGTTGAGCTGCTTCTGGATCTCCTCGGTGAACTGGTTGCCGCCCACGGTGATGTCGCGGGTGAAGGTGGTGAGCCCGTTGGCCAGGACGTTGATGTTGCAGACGCTGGCCCCGGCGTTCACCAGCACGATGGTCTCGTTGCGGGGGAGCTCGTAGTTGATCTCGAAGGAGTTCTGCACGGCGAAGGCGTCGACGTCGACCACCACCGGGGAGAGGCCCGCCTCCGAGACCACCGAGGTGTAGTCGTTGATCATGTCCTTCTTCGCCGCCACCAGGAGCACGTCCATCTGCCCCGTCCCGGTGTCCACCTCGGGCGGGGTGAGGATCTGCACGTCGATGTTCACGTCCTTGACGTCGAAGGGGATGTACTGCTCCGCCTCCCACTGGATGCTCTCCTCCAGCTCCTCCTGGGTCATCTTGGGCATGCTGATCTTCTTGATGATCACCGAGTGCCCGGAGACCCCGATGGCGGCGTCGCGGTTCTTCAGCTTGTACTGGGCCACCAGGCCGCGGATGGCCTCCACGATGGCGGTGGAGTTCATCAGGGCGCCGTCGACGATGGCCTCGGGGGGCAGCGAGGCCACCCCGAAGGCGTCGAGGATGTAGCCGCGCTTCGCCTCCTTGAGCTGGACCAGCTTCACGGAGGAGGATCCGATGTCGAGTCCGAGCGCGAGCTTGCTCTTTGCCATGCCCCCTCAGCCTTCCTCTTCGGGCGTCACCGCCCTCGCGGCGACGCTAGCACCTCGATCCGGGTGCCCAAAGAAAACATCCATTTCAGCTCCTCGCCCCGCGCCGCTGGGCGCCATCGGGGCGGGGAAAGAGCTTCCCGCTCTCCTGGATGGTGAGGCCGAGGGCGAAGAGGATCTTCCGCTTGGTCTCCATCCTGCAGTCGTGGCCCGCCTCGATCCGGTCGATGGTCGACTCGGAGACGCCCGCCTTGCGGGCCAGCTCCGCCTTCGCCATCAGCGCGGCCTCCCTGAACTTCTGCACTCGGTTCACGCGGCCCCTCCGCGATCTGCAGGCCCCGATCCTTGGATCGATCTCCGGGGGCGGGTCAAGGAACCGGCCGGCATTGCCGGGTCATTGACCCAGCACTGACCCGTCACTGCACCTGCATTGCAGGGTGACGGAACACAGGGCCCTACCGGGGAAATCTGCGCCCAAGTGGGCGGGGGAAGGGGCTTTCACCCGGGCGAGTTTTCAGAATCACTGAAGCGTCGACGCCCATGTCCACGCCCACGTCAACGCTCACGTTGGCGGGTTACTCGAGGCCGTACTCCCGGATCTTGTAGAGCAGCGCCCGGGGAGAGAGCTCGAGCAGCTCCGCCGCCTTGGTGCGGTTGCCCTGGGTGCGGTCCAGCGCCCGGCGGATGAGATCGGCCTCCAGCGCCCGCTGCGCCCGCTTCACCGAGAAGTCTCCGGCGTCGGGCTGCGAGGGCGGCGGGCCGGGAGCGAGAGCGCGCTGCACGGCGTCGGGCAGCGACTCGGGCCCGATCTCCTCGTCCTCCGCCAGCACCAGCGCCCGCTCCAGCGCGTTCTCCAGCTCGCGCACGTTCCCCGGCCAGCGGTAGCGCATGAGCAGTTCCAGCGCCTTGGGGGAGAGCCGGCGCGCAGGCAAGGACATCCGCTCCGCGTGCCGGGCCAGGGTCCGGTCGGCGAGGGCCTGGATCTCGTCCTGGCGCTCGCGCAGCGGGGGCAGGCGGATCTGCACCACGTTCAGGCGGTAGTAGAGATCCTCGCGGAAGCGGCCGGCCTGCACCTGGGCGGCGAGATCGCGGTTGGTGGCCGCCAGCACCCGCACGTCCACGCGCGTCTCCCGGTTGTCGCCCACCCGCCGCACCTCGCCCTGCTGCAGGACGCGCAGGAGCGCCGGCTGGACCAGAAGCGGCAGCTCGCCCACCTCGTCGAGCAACAGCGTCCCGCCGTCCGCCTCCTCGAAGAGGCCGCGCTTGGCCTGGCGCGCGTCGGTGAAGGCGCCCTTGGCGTGCCCGAAGAGCTCGCTCTCGATCAGCTGCTCGGGGATGGCCCCGCAGTTGACGGCCACGAAGGACCGATCCGCCCGGGGGGAAAGATCGTGCAGGGCCCGCGCCACCAGCTCCTTGCCCGTCCCGCTCTCTCCTTCCACCAGCACGGTGGTCGGGGTGGGCGCCACCTTCTGTACCACCCGCATCACCTCCCGCATCGCCGGCCCTTCCGCCACCAGCTGGGGAGCGCGCCGCGACATCTCCTGCCGCAGACGCAGGTTCTCCCGGCGGAGCCGCTCCCGCTCCTCCGCCTTGCGCAGGACCAGCAGCACCTCGTCGGGGCGGAAGGGCTTGCCCAGGTAGTCGTAGGCGCCGGCCTTCATCGCCTCGATGGCCAGCTCGTGCGAGCCGTAGGCGCTCATGACGATGATGGTGGTCTCGGGCGAGAGCGTCTGCGCGGCGCGCACCAGGTCCAGCCCGTTGAGCCTGGGCATGCGCACGTCGGTGACCAGGGCGTCGTAGTCGCGGGAGGAGAGCTCGCGCACCGCCTCCTCCCCGTCGGCGACCGCGCGCACCTCGTAGCCCCGCTCGTGGAGCAGCTCGGTGAGGACGTGGCGGATCGACTCCTCGTCGTCCGCGATGAGCACCCGCCGCATGCGTACAGTGTATGCGGATTCGCCACGGGCGCACGCTTCCCGCCGCGCGATTCCTTTGCGGGCCCGGCCCCCGCGGGAGAGAATGCCGCGCATGCGCGAGAAGGCGGTGGCGATCATCGGGGCGGGCCCCGCGGGGCTCACCGCCGCCTACCTGCTCGCCAAGCAGGGCGTGGCGGTGACGGTGATCGAGGCCGACCCGCTGCTGGTGGGCGGCATCGCCCGCACCGCCAGCTACAAGGGGTACCACTTCGACATCGGCGGCCACCGCTTCTTCTCCAAGTCGAAGGAGGTGGAGGACCTCTGGACCGAGCTCCTCCCCCACGACCTCCTGGAGCGCCCCCGCTCCTCCCGGATCTTCTACCGGGGGAAGTTCTTCTCCTACCCCTTGCGCGCGGCCGAGGCGCTCTTCAAGCTGGGCTTCCTCGAGTCGGCGCTCTGCGTGCTCTCCTACGCCAGGGCCCGGCTCTTCCCCGTGCAGAAGCCGAAGAGCGTGGAGGACTGGGTGAGCAACCAGTTCGGCCGCCGGCTCTTCGGGATCTTCTTCAAGACCTACACGGAGAAGGTGTGGGGGATGAGCTGCAAGGACATCTCCGCCGACTGGGCAGCGCAGCGGATCAAGGGGCTGGCCCTGGGGAGCGCCATCAGGAATGCGCTCCTTCCCAGGCGCAAGCCCAGGGACAAGTCGGCGGTGATCAAGACGCTGATCGACTCCTTCCGCTACCCGCGCAAGGGCCCCGGGATGATCTGGGAAGCCTGCGCCCGCAAGGTGCGGGAGATGGGCGGAACGGTGCGGATGGGCGAGAAGGTGACGGGCTGCTCCTTCGACGCCGGGCGGGGGGAGTGGACGCTGCTGCACGTCGACGCCTCGGGCGCGCGGCGCGAGACCCGGGCCGCGCACGTGATCTCCTCGGCCCCCTTGCGCGAGCTGGCCCTGGGGCTCACCCCGGGTCTGGGGGAGGAAGCGCGCTCCGCGGCGGAGAAGCTGCGCTACCGCGACTTCCTCACCGTGGTCCTGATCCTCAAGGACCGGCAGGTGTTCTCGGACAACTGGATCTACATCCACGACCCGGGCGTGCGGGTGGGCCGGATCCAGAACTTCAAGTCCTGGTCGCCGGAGATGGTCCCCGACCCCTCCATGGCCTGCTACGGCCTGGAGTACTTCTGCTTCGAGGGCGACGGGCTGTGGACGGCCAAGGACGCCGAGCTGATCGAGCTGGGCAAGCGGGAACTGGAGCAGATCGGGCTGGCCCGGGCGTCCGACGTGGTGGACGGCTGCGTGGTGCGGCAGCCCAAGGCGTACCCGGTGTACGACGACGGCTACGCCGACAAGGTGGAGAGCATCCGCCGGGAGATGTCCGCCCGCTTCCCCACCCTGCACCTGGTGGGCCGCAACGGGATGCACAAGTACAACAACCAGGACCACGCCATGATGACGGCCATGCTCTGCGTGAAGAACATCCTCGCGGGCGAGCCGGTCTACGACCTCTGGCGGGTGAACGAGGACGCCGAGTACCACGAGGCGGGGGACCGGGGAGCGGAAGAAGCGGGCGCCTCCGGCCTGCGCGCGGTGCCCCGCAGGCTGAGCGCCTAGTGTCCGCGCTGTACGCGGAAGAGCGGCTGCGCAGCGAGAGCGCCTGGTGGAAGCGGCTGCTCGACGTGCAGCGCCCCTACCGCGAGCATCTGCGCCGCCTGCGCCTCGGGCTCGTGCTGGAGGTGGGTTGCGGGATCGGGCGCAACCTCGATCATTTGCGCGGGAGCAGCGTGGGCCTGGACCCCGACCGGCGCGCGGTGGAGATCGCCCGCGGCCGGGGGCTCCCCGCCTTCACCCCCGAGGAGCTTCGCGCCTCGGAGTGGGGGCAAGGGGCCCGCTTCGACACCCTGCTCTTCTCCCACGTGCTCGAGCACATGACCCTGGCCGCGGCCGTCGACCTGGTGCGCTCGCACCTTCCGCTCCTCAAGGAAGGGGGCCG
>DATKAG010000106.1:0-5436 GCA_035498355.1 Myxococcales bacterium
CAAGAGGTCAGGCGACGACGGCTGGGCCCGCAGGAGCACCTGCTTGGGGATCCCGATCACCGCCGAAAGCTGGGAGAGCGCCGGGCTGGCGTCGTCGCTGCAGACGTTCGCCGCCACCCCGGAAAAGGAGAAAGCGAGATCCAGGTATCGGCGCCCCGGCAGCTGGCCGCCGCAGAAGGTGTGGCACTCCGAGGCGCAGTCCGCCATGCAGATCTGGTACGTGGGCGAGTCCTGGCAGCGCGCGTTGCAGGCGGCCACCCCCGCCGGCGCGTCGCAGGCCGAGTCGCAGGCGGGGTTGGCGCAGAAGCCGGGATCCTGCGTCCCGTCGTGGAGGGAGACGATGGCGCCCACCTCCACCTCCTTGGGCGTGCCGTCGGTATCCTTGAGGCTGCGCAGGTAGTTGACGTAGTTCGCCACCGGCTCCAGCGCCGAGGGCGCCCCGCCCCTGGACATGATGGCGCACTGGTCCACCACGTTGCCGGTGGCGGGGTCCTTGGTGAGCATCGAGAGGCGGTGGGCAGGGTCGGAGCAGTCCTCCGCGTCGGTGAAGAAGGCCACCACGATCTTCGACCCGTCGCGCAGGAAATGCGGCTGCTGCAGCGCCAGCTTCATCGCTTCCAGGCCCTGCGGCTGGCGGGAGCCGCCCACCCCCACCTGGACCGAGGAGGCGAGCGCGGCGGCGAACTGCGCGGCGGTGGTGTCGTCGCGGCGCAGGACGGCGGCGGGGGCCGCGGGACCCTGGTGGAAGAGGCCGGCCTGGGGAAAGGCGCGGAAGCAGGCGAAGCCCTCGTCGCTGGCGAACCCGGTCGCCTGCCACTCGCTGTCGCACTCCGCGGCCGCGCTGGGATCGCCTGCCGGCCCGCAAGCCCCCAGGCGCTCGGAAACCGTGGTGGTGGTGACCGCCACCTGGTAGTCGACGGGAGGCACGAGCTGGTCGAGCTGCTGGGTGAAGCCCGCCAGGGCGGCCGCGAGCCGCTCTTGCTTTCCGGACATCGAAAGGCTGTCGTCCACCACCAGGAGCACGTCGGCCTTGGTGAAAACCCGCACCAGGTTGTGCTGGGAGACGGCGACCAATGTCACCGGCTGCACAGGCACCGCGACGTAGCTCTGGCAGGCGCAGAAGGAGACGAGCAGCGTGCTGGTGAGGATCGAGCGCATGTCCCCCGCATTTCCCCGGATGGCCCGCAAGGTTTGGACGCGGCGCCGTGCCGTCAAGGCTGCGGCAACTCGCATGCCACCCCGGCGAGGCTGGGCTGTTGCCAGGCCCTCCGCTGTGGCTACATTGGAAGTTCGCGGTTAGACACGGGGAGTCATTTTCCACAAGGACGGGAGAACAAGATGTCCGAGAAAGGCAAAGTGGTGACGCCGGCGGCGCCCGGGCTGATCAACAAGGAGGACATCCCGCCCGTCCTGCCCATCCTCCCGCTGCGCAACAGCGTCTTCTTCCCCGGCGGGGTGCTTCCCCTGGCCGTGGGCCGGCAGAAGACCATCGCCCTGATCAAGGACGCGGTGCGGGACGACCAGGTGATCGGCGTGGTCACCCAGCGCAAGGCCGAGGAGGAAGACCCCGGGGCCGAGGACCTGCACAAGATGGGGACCGTCGCCCGGATCGTGAAGCTCCTGAAGATGGGCGAGGACAACTACTCGCTGGTGGTGCAGGGCCTGGCCCGCTTCCGGGTGGTGGAGCTGGTGCAGGAGCACCCCTACCTCAAGGCCCGCATCGAGCCGGTGGACGACAAGTCGCCGGTGGACGAGGTGGAGATCGAGGCCCTGGGCATCAACCTCAAGAAGCTGGCCCGGGAAGTGATCGAGATGATGCCCGAGCTGCCGGCCGCGGCCACCGAACTGGTGGAGTCCATCACCCAGCCCGGCCACCTCGCCGACCTGATCGCCGCCAACGTCGACGTGCCCATCGAGGAGAAGCAGCAGGTCCTGGAGACCGTGGACCTCAAGGAGCGGATGAAGCTGGTCCTCGAGCTGCTCAACCGCAAGCGCGAGATCCTCAAGCTCAGCTCGAAGATCGACTCCCAGGTCAAGGGCGAGATGTCCAAGACCCAGCGGGAGTACTACCTGCGCCAGCAGCTCAAGGCCATCAAGGAGGAGCTGGGCGAGCTGGGCGAGGAGGAGGAGGAGCTGGACGAGCTCGGGGAGCGGCTGAAGAAGATCGGCCTGCCGCCCGAGGTGGAGAAGGTGGCCAACAAGGAGCTCAACCGGCTGAAGAGCATCCCCACCGCCTCCTCCGAGTACACGGTGGCCCGCACGTATCTCGAATGGATCGCGGACCTGCCCTGGAGCAAGAAGACCGAGGACAACCTCGACGTGGAGAACGCCAAGGGCGTCCTGCAGAAGGACCACTACAGCCTGGAGAAGGTGAAGAAGCGCATCCTCGAGTACCTGGCGGTGCGCAAGCTGAAGAACGACATGAAGGGCCCCATCCTCTGCCTGGTGGGCCCTCCGGGCGTGGGCAAGACCTCGCTGGGCCAGTCCATCGCCAGGGCCACCAACCGCAAGTTCGTGCGCCTCTCTCTGGGCGGGGTGCGCGACGAGGCGGAGATCCGCGGCCACCGGCGCACCTACGTGGGCGCGCTCCCGGGCCGGGTGATCCAGTCGATGAAGAAGGCGAGCACCATCAACCCGGTGATGATGCTGGACGAGATCGACAAGCTGGGCGCCGACTTCCGCGGCGACCCCAGCGCGGCGCTCCTGGAGGTGCTGGACCCGGAGCAGAACAACAGCTTCTCCGACCACTACCTGGACGTGCCCTACGACCTCTCCAAGATCATGTTCATCGCCACCGCCAACCAGCTGGAGCCCATCCCGCCCCCCCTGCGCGACCGCATGGAGGTGATCGAGCTGCCCGGGTACACCTTCGACGAGAAGGTGCACATCGCCCGCAACCACCTCATCCCCAAGCAGGTGCGGGAGCACGGCCTCTCCATCGAGAACATCGAGATCACCGACGCGGCGCTGGCCAAGCTGCTGGGCGGGTACACGCGGGAGGCCGGGGTGCGCAACCTGGAGCGCACCATCGCCGACGTCTGCCGGGCGGTGGCCGTGGACGTGGCCAAGGGCTCGGCGGCCAAGCGCACCATCAACCCGGAGGACCTGGAGATCATCCTCGGGCCGGAGAAGTTCTACTCGGAGACGGCGGAGCGCACCGAGCTTCCCGGGGTGGCCACCGGCCTGGCCTGGACGGCGGCGGGCGGCGACCTGCTCTTCATCGAGGCCACCCGCATGCAGGGCAAGGGCGGCATCACCCTCACCGGCCAGCTGGGCGACGTGATGAAGGAGTCGTGCCAGGCGGCGCTCAGCTACACGCGCAACAAGGCGCAGAAGCTGGGCATCGACTCGCGCTTTTTGGAGAAGAACGACATCCACATCCACTTCCCGGCCGGCGCCATCCCCAAGGACGGCCCCTCGGCGGGCGTGACCATCTTCACCGCCCTCACTTCGCTGCTCACCGGCATCCGGGTGCGGGGCGACGTGGCCATGACCGGCGAGGCCACCCTGCGCGGGCTGGTGCTGCCGGTGGGCGGGATCAAGGAGAAGGTCCTGGCCGCGCACCGGGCGGGCATCAAGCGGATCATCCTCCCGGAGCGCAACAAGAAGGACCTGGTGGACGTGCCGGAGCAGGCGAAGAACGAGATGGAGTTCGTCTTCGCCCACTCCATGGACGACGTGCTCCGGGCGGCGCTGGAGGAGGATCCCTTCGTCAAGGCGGAGAAGTCGCCGCCCCCGGCGGAGCAGCCGCAGCAGCCCGGGGAGCAGAAGCCCCCCGAGCCTCAAGCCCACGCGTAGCTAGCGAGGCGCCAGCTCGACCAGCAGCGCCGCGTGGTCCGACCCGCGGCCGGGGAACACCTCGGCCCGGGTCGCCTTCAGCCCCGGTCCGGCCAGCACGCGATCGAGGCGCATCCACGGGATCATCCGTCCGTGCTTGCCCAGCGTCGGGAACGTGTACCCGTAGCCATTCCCCACCGCCGGGAACGCGTCCTCCATCCCCTCGAACATCCAGCTCGAGATCCCCGCCCGCTCCGGGACGTTGAAGTCGCCGGCCACCAGCTTCAGGCGGCCGGCATTGCTGACCAGCTCGTCGATCTCCGCCAGGTCGTTCTGCAGCGCTTCCATCTCCGGCCGCTCCCCCTTCATTCCCTTTCGCACCCCGCCACCCAGCAGCCTTCGCGGCGAATGCGGGTGCACGGCGAACACGTCCAGCGTCCCCCAGGGCGAGTCGACGGCGAACCGCGCCCAGGGCCGCCACCCATCCGAGACCTCCGCGCGCTTCACCACCCGCGCCGGCCAGCGGCTGGCCAGCACGTATTGGTCGTCGTGCAGGTAGGTGAACCCGGTGAAGGGGGCCTCGCGCAGCAGCACGTCCACCCGGTGGGCGGCCGCCTGGAAGAGCACCAGGTCCGGGTTGGCTCGTAAGAGTGTGGCCCGCACCACCTCCGGCTCCCCGGCGCCGAACCAGACGTTCCAGGTGAGGACGCGGAGCGCCCCCGGCCGGCCCGGGCCGTTGAGGTGCAAGCCCATCAGCGGCCCCAGCACCAGGGCGGCGGTGAAGGCGGGCAACAGGCGCCAGGCGCCGCGCAGGGCGATGCCGGTGATCAGGACCGGCAGGACGAAGGCCGCGCGAGGCGCATAGAGGAGGAACGCCGTCCAGCCCGTCTTCGGCCAGAGATGGAAGACGGCGAAGAGCGCGAGCACCCCGGCGAGGTGGAGGAGCGAGACGGCGATCCAGAAAGAGCGGATCAATCTGCCCGGCACACCCGCGAGCGTCCTTCCTTCTTGGCCCGGTAGAGCGCGCGGTCGGCCCGCGCCAGGAGCTCCTCCAGCGAGGTGCAGCCCTCGGCGCCGGCCACGCCGATGGAGAGGGTGGTGGCGAAGCTCTGGTCGAGGACGGTGAGGGGCCGGGAGACCACCCGCCCCAGCAGGCGCTCGGCGGTGGCCATGGCGCCGTCCAGGTTCGTCTCCGGCATCAGGGCCACGAACTCGTCGCCGCCCAGGCGGGCGGAGAGATCGCTGGCGCGCAGGGTGGCGCGGACCAGGGCGCCGATGTGCTGCAGCACCGCGTCGCCCGCGGCGTGCCCGAAGGTGTCGTTGATCCTCTTGAACCCGTCCACGTCCACCATGGCGCAGGCCAGGGCGTGGTTGTGGCGCCGGTGCCGGACCCATTCGCCGTCGGCCTGGTCGAGGAAGGCGCGGCGGTTGAGCACGCCGGTGAGGGAATCGACCATCGCCAGCTCGCGCAGCCGGCCGGTGAGCGAGGCGAGCTGGGAGACGGACTCGTGGTAGCGGCGGCGGAGCACGTCCACCTGGTCGACCAGCTCGGTGGAAGTGGCCGACTCGCGACCCACGCCGGCCAGGTACGGCCGCTCCACCCCGTAGAAGCGGTAGGCGGTGCTGATCAGGCGCTCGCGCCCGCGGTGCACCAGCTCC